>DASWDC010000315.1:0-7268 GCA_036395655.1 Actinomycetota bacterium
AGCAGCGCGTCGCCGCCGGCGTTGGAGTTGTCGACCAGCGCGTTGGCGCCGACCAGGCCGTGGCGGGTCTCGGCGATCACCAGGTCGCCGCGGCGGGCGACCACCCGGACGGTCTCGGCGGCGATCGTCTCGCGGCGGACCCGCTCCCGCTCACCCGGGTCGGCCGGCAGCGGCACGATCCGGCCCTCGGCCTTGGCGACCACCTTGGAGGTGACCGCCAGCACGTCCCCGTCGGCGAGCTCCAGCCCGGCCGCGCCGACCCCCTGGAGCAGCAGCGCGGCGAGGTCGTCGCCTGGCTGGACCTCCGGCAGCCCCGGCAGCGCGAACACGGCGAGCGCCGGTTCCGGCTGGGTGGTCACCGGCCGCTCGCGCTCCCGCCGCTCCCGCCGACGCCGTTCCCGTTGGGACCGGCGAGGGCCGCGAGGGCGACCTTGGCGAGCGCGGCGGCGTCCTCGACGGTGTGCATCAAGGTCGGCGCCACCACCGCCTCCAGCTCCAGCGCGGCCACGTCGGCGGCCTCGGCGGCGTCGACCTGGTCGAGCACGAACGCGTCGGCCAGGCCCGCGTAGAGGCTGGCCACCCCCCGCGCGGACACCTCGATGCCCCAGGCGGGCAGCAGCTTGTCGGCCATGCCCCGCACCGGCGCGCCGCCGACGATCGGGCTGATCGCCACCGTGCGGCACTCGGCCGCCTGGATCGCCGCGCGGATGCCCGGCACCGCCAGGATCGGCGCGATCGACACCACCGGATTGGACGGGCACAGGATGATCCCCTGCGCGCCTGCGATCGCGTCGAGCACCCCCGGCGCCGGCCGGGCCCGCTCGACCCCGGCGAAGGTGACGCGCCGCACCGGGTCGCGTGCCTGGCGGCCGACCCAGTACTCCTGGAAGCCGAGATCCTCGATCCCCGATGGGCCCTGGACCTCGACGCGGGTCTCGACCCGCTGGTCGCTCATGGGCAGGAGCTTCACCGGCACCCCGAGCCGGCGGCAGACCTCCGCGGTCGCGGCCGACAGCGGCGCGCCCTCGGCCAGCAGGCGGGTGCGCAGCAGGTGGGTGGCGATGTCGCGGTCCCCGAGCGCGAACCATCCCGGCTCACCGAGCCGCCCCAAGGCGTCGCGGACGTTCCAGGTCTCCCCGGCGAGCCCCCAGCCGCGCTCCTCGTCGCCGACCCCGGCCAGGGTGTAGGCGACCGAGTCCAGGTCCGGTGAGATCGCCAGGCCGTGGAGGCGCAGGTCGTCGCCGGTGTTGCCGACGACCACGACGTCGGCGGCCGGGTGGACGTGGATCAGCCCGCGCAGAAAACGGGCCGCGCCGACACCGCCGGCGAGCGCGACGAGCATGTGCGACCTCAATCGAACGTGACGAGACAGGAGCGGTTCCCCAGGGAGGATACCCGGCGCTCCCTATCGCCGCTGGTCGAGGGAGCGCCGGACGGCGTCCTGGATGCGGACCCGCGCAGCCGTCGGGGTGGCGGCGGGGAGGCGCTTGAGCAGGGCGCTGAGCTGGGCGACCCGCTGGTTCTGGAGGGAGCTGAGGCGCTGGTCGAGCAGGGCGCGGGTCCTCGGGTCGTGGACGCCGGCGTCGTCGGTGGACTGCTCGGCCGCGTTCACCGCGCCGTCGAGCGCGCCGATCGCCGCCGGGACCTGGTCGAGCTGGCCGGAGGCGACCAGCCCCTCGAGTTCGTCGAGGCGGGTCCCGGCGAGTTGGGTTCGCAGGTCGGCCACGCGCGGCGGCGACCACGCCACCGTGGTCAGATGGATCTGCTCGGTTGCGAGCTTCACCTGGTAGAGGGGGTTGCCGGGGAGGGCGCCCCCGGCGAACAGCACCAGCGGGACCAGTACGAGCGCCGCTGCCAGCGCCAGGGTGGCGAGCCGGCGCAGCGGGCGCCGCGACGAGCGCCGCGATGCGGGCCGCGACCGGGAGTGCCGCGTGCGCGACACCCGCGAGGTCTTCGTGTCGAGGGCCGGGCCGAGCGCCGGGTCCGGGCCCAGGGGCGCCGCGGCCCGTGCGTGGGATCGGGAAGGAGATGCCCCGGGCCCGGCGAGCGCCTCGCGCAGGTGCCGCCTTGCTGTCGCTGGATCCAGCCGCAGGGGCGCCACGCTGGCGCGCAGGGCGGCCGCTGCGTCAAGCAGCGGCGCCATCTCGTGACTGACGACGGCTTCGTGCCCGTCGAGCAGGGCGTCCAGTCGGTCGTCCAAGTCCTCATGCCGGGGCATCTCACTCCTCCTCGTGATCTCCAAGGCGTGCGGGAGAGGCGGATGGATACGGCCTGCGGCTGTCAAGTTGCCCGGGGCCGGAGGTTTCCGAGGTTGGCCGCAGGCCCAGCACCCGGGCGAGGCTCGCCAGCCCCCGGTGCTGCAGCGCCTTCACCGCGCCGGTGGTCTTCCCGGTGGCCGCCGCGACCTCGGGGGCGGTCAAGCCGGCGGCCATGCGCAGCAGCAGCACCTCCCGCTGGTCGGGGGAGAGCGACTCCAGCGCGGCCATCACCCGGCTCCCCTCCAGCCGGTCGAGCGCCACCTCCTCCGGGTCGGCCGCGCCGGCCGCCGCCGCTGCCTCGTCGAGCACGTCGTCGAGCCGGTCGAGCCGCGCACGCGCCGCCTGGCGCCGGAAGTCGTACAGGTCGTGGCGGGCGATGCGGAACAGCCAGCCGCCCAGTGCCTCGACCGGTCCGCGGAATCGCGGGAGCCCCTCGATCGCGGCGGTGAAAACCGACCCGGTGAGGTCCTCCGCCATATGCCGATCGCCCAATTCAGCGGCAAAGAACCGGAACAACGCCGGTGCGTAAGCCGCATAGATTCGCCCGATCGCCGCCGGCTCCCGCCGCCTGGCGGCCACCACGTCCGCCTCCTCCAATGGCGCCCGTCCCAGCGGTTTCTGCCCCCCCGACCCGAACAAGCAATCCCCCCAGAGCGGTCACACCACAGCAAGACCGCGGAAGGCTAACCGATTTGTTCGCCTGTGAGCCAGGCGGCGCGGGTGCGGATTCCGCCGCGACTGCCGTGACTGCCGTAACTGCCGCAGCTGCGAAATAAATTGCCACTCTTGCCAGCGGCCGCGAGTTCAAAGAGAATGTCATTGATGTAATTACCAACGTGAAGTTTTGGGAATAGTGCAAGCAAACCGCCGACATGGGCATCGGTGCGGAACCAAGGAGGCAGCGATGAGCCCAGCAGTCTTTCTTCCGTTTTCACCAGAAACCAAGCCGTGGTACGAGCACGCCGCCTGTCTGGGCAAGGACGCCGACTGCTTCTTCCCGGAAAAGGGCGGTTCCACCCGGGCCGCGAAGCGGATTTGCCAGACGTGTGTGGTCCAGACCGAATGCCTGGAGTATGCCCTGGACAACGACGAGCGCTTCGGCATCTGGGGCGGCCTGAGCGAGCGCGAACGCCGCCGTCTGAAGCGTCGCGCCAGCTGACCAAGCTGTCCAGCCGCACGCCGGCTGCGTTCGTCCGGGTTCGCGCGCCTTTCGGGGGCGTTTCGAGTGACCCGGTTTGAGATGGCTCGGGGACTCCGTGTTAGCATCGCGTGGCCCGTGGGGAGGTAGGCTGCTCCTGCGGGCGTTTTCGCTGAGCTGTGGCGGCGGTACCCCCAGACCGCTTGAGAGGAAGGTCGTGGCGACGAGTCAAGCCCGTGTCATCGCCGTGGTCGTGTCCCACAATGGGCGGCCGTTTCTGCGGGAGACGTTCCGAGGTCTCGCTGCGCAGAGCCGCGCCATCGACGACATCCTGGTGGTTGACACGGGCTCGACCGACGGGAGCGCCGACTGGGCCCGCTCCCGCCTCGGCGAGGACGCTGTGGTGGCCGTGCGGGGTCAGTTCGGCCGCGCGGTGATGGCGGCGCTGCGGGACTCGCGCACCGCCGGGACGGACTGGCTGTGGCTGCTCCACGACGACGTCGCGCCCGAGCCGGAGGCGCTGGAGCGGCTGCTCGCTGAGGCGGAGTCGCGGCCCAGCGCCTCGATTCTCGGCCCCAAGCTGGTGTCGTGGACCAACCCCGACCGCCTGCAGGAGATCGGCTGGTCGGTGGACCGCACCGGCCGGGCGGTCTCGCCGATCGAGGACGACGAGATCGACCAGGGCCAGCACGACCAGATCCGCGACGTCTTCTACGTCTCCACCGCCGGGATGCTGGTGCGGCGCAGCACCCTGGTCGGGGTCGGCGGCTTCGACGAGCGTATGACCGCCTTCCGCGACGACCTGGACCTGTGCTGGCGCACCCACCTGACCGGCGGGCGGGTGCTGGTGGTGCCCAGCGCGCGGGTGCGCCACTTCGGCGCCGCCTCCTCGCGCACCCGCCGCACCCGCGCGGTCAACCACCCCCGCTACCTGGCCGAGCGGCACACCCTGGCGGCCCTGCTGAAGGCGACCGCGCTGCGGCGGCTGCCGCTGGTGCTGGCGATGGCGCTGGTTGGCGGGGGGTTGCGCGCGCTGGCGCTGGCGCTGACCGGCCGCCCCGCCGACGCCCTCCAGATCCTCGGGGCGTGGGGCTGGAACATCAAAGAACTGCCGGTCACCGTCGTGCAGCGCCGCCGGCTGCAGCACCGCCGCAAGATCCCCGACACGGCGCTGGCGCCGCTGCGGGCGGCCGGCGGGCAGCCGTTGCGGGCGATGCTGCGCGGCCTGCTCGACCTGGTCTACGGCGAGGTCGGCGAGCACGTCGCGCAGGTGTCGTCCAACCCCGACGAGCAGGACCTCCAGCAGCAGGGCAACACCCTGGGCAAGATCGTCGCCAGCCACCCGGTGGCGTTCACCGTGATCGGGTTCGCCGTGCTGCTGGCGCTCAGCCTGCGCGGCCTGCTGTTCGCTCCGGGGATCGCCGGCGGCGCGCTGGGGCTGTTCCCCGACAGCGGCCAGACGCTGCTGCGCGAGTTCCTGGCCGCGTTCCACCAGAACGGGCTCGGCTCGACCGCCGCGGCCCCGCCGAACTTCGCCGTGCTCGGTGCCCTGGCCACACTGACCTTCAACAAGGCGCTGCTGGCGGAGAAGCTGCTGCTGTGGCTGGCGCTCCCGGTGGCGGCGGCGACCTGCACCCGGGCGCTGCGGGTGCTGGTCGACTCGCGGCCCGCGCGGGCGCTCGCCGGCCTGCTGTATGCCAGCTCTCCACTGGCGTTCGGGGCGATCGCCCAGGGGCGGCTCGGCGAGCTGCTGTTCCTGGTGCTGGCGCCGCCGACGCTGGCGCAGCTGCCGCTGGTGTTCCGCCCCGACCAGCCGCGGGAGTCGTGGCGGCCGGCGCTGCGCTTCATGGTGCTCGCCGCCGCCTCGATCGTGCTGTACCCGCCCGCGTTCGTGGTGCTGGCGCTGGTCGTGGCGGTCGCGGTGGTGGCGGCGCTGGCGCGCCCGGCGCGGGGGTTGGGCCGCTTCGCGGTCAAGCAGGCCGTCTTCCTGGCTGCCGCGATGGGCGGGACGCTGGTGCTGCTGGCGCCGTGGAGCAGCGAGCTGCTCGCCGGGCTGCTGCGCGGCGACCGGCCGGCAGCCGCGCCGAACCTGCTCGACCTGCTGCAGCTGCGCCCGGGCGGGCCAGGGGTACCAGGGCATCTGGTCGGGCCGGTGTATCCGGCGCTGGCCCTCGCCGCGATCCCGCTGGTGCTGCCGACCCGGCGGCTGCAGGCGTTCTGGCTGGTGGCCGGGTTCGTTGGTGCGGCGGTGGTGGCGGCCTGGGAGGCGCACGGCCTGGCGCCGCTGTTCACCGACTGGCCCGGCGGGGTGCTGGTGGTCGGCGCGGTCGCCTGGGCCGCCGCCGCCGGGATGGCCCTGGGCCGGCTGCGGGAGCTGTGGGAGCAGGCCTCAAGCCTCGACCCGCGCCGCGTCGGGGCTGGTGCGCTGGCGCTGCTGACGCTGCTCACGGGACTGCTCGTCACCGTCCAGTTCGTGCGCGGCTCGTGGGCGCCGCTGCAGGCGGTCGGCCGCCCCTCGCTGCCCGCCACGGTGCGCCAGAGCAGCGCGCGCGTGCTGTGGCTCGCCGGTCGCCCCGACCACGGGGTGAACTTCGCGGTGACCGGGTCCGACGGGCGCACCCTGCTCGACGACGGCCAGGTCGCCTCGGGGAACGCGGCCGGCGCGCTGCGTTCGGTGGTCACCGACGTGGTCGAGGCGCGCACCCACGCGGCCGGGCGGCTGCTGCAGCTGTTCGGCATCGGCTACGTGGTGGTCCGCCACGGGCCCGAGGAGGAGCGGCTGACCGGCCTGGTCAGCCGCCAGCAGGACCTGCGCGCGCGGCCGACCGAGCAAGCTGAGCTGTTCCAGGGCCCGACCGTCTCCGCGAGCATCCCGAGCGTCGCCCCGGCCGGGTGGCTGATCACCAGCGACACCCTGCCGGGCAGCGTCCAGGGCATGCTCACCGGCCCGCTGATCGTCGGCCTGCAAGCGGCGCAGCCGCTGCTCAGCGGCCCGGACGCCAAGCTGCCCGCCCACGTGATCAGCGACCTGCCCGCCCTGCCGGGCGGCGGGCCCGCCACCATCGTGCTGCCCGTCCCCGCCGATTCCGCCTGGCAGGCAACGGTCGGCGGCACCCGCCTGCGGGCGGGGGTGGCGTTCGGCTGGGCGCAGGCGTTCCGCCTCCCCGAGGGCGCCAGTGGCACCCTGGACCTGCGCCGCACCGGCCAGACGAGCCGCGAGGCGCTGCTGCTGGCTGAGGGCCTGCTGGTGCTGGTCGCGCTGGCGGCGATGGCCCGGCCGACCAGGGTCGCCCCGCCGGTCGCCCCGAGCACCGTCGACGAGACCACCGGCGAGTTCCGCCTCAACACCCGGATCCGCGAGGGCGCCCGATGAGGAAGAGGATCCGCGGGGGTAGTTCATGAGCGACGACGACGACCGCATGGAGTACGACGACTTCGTCTGGGACCCTTCAGAGGGCGGCCGACCCCCGGGCCAGGAGCCTGATCCGGCGCCGTGGCGGCAGCCGTTCAGCTGGGAAACCCCCCAGCAGCCCGAGCCGGAACGCGACCCGTTCCGCGACACCGGGCCGCTCGACCCCTACCCGCCGATCGGCGGTCCCGCCCAGAGCGGCGGTCCCGCCCCGGGCAACCGCGACCGCCAGCGCTTCTGGCGCTCCGACCCGGAGCCGCCGCTGCCGCCCGACGACGGCGGTTCGCTGAACGGCCACACCAACGGCCACACCAACGGGCACAACGGCCACGGCGGCTTCGACGACAGCGATGCCGGAGGGCGCTACGCCGACTTCACCGAAGCGCTGATCGAGCGCCTCGCCGACGGCGTCGCCGATCCCCACACCGACCCGCGCCTCCCACGCCAGCCGCCCCCGCCCCAG
>DASWDC010000316.1:0-3983 GCA_036395655.1 Actinomycetota bacterium
AGGGGTTCCGGTCGGGGAGCATGAACGCGGGCCTGCGGCGATGACGACCACGAGGCGGCTGGTTCACTGCACGCTGCCGCCGGAACTGGTGCGGGAGCCGGTGCTGCACGGGCTGGTGGGGGCGAGCGGGGCGGTGGTCAACATCCACCGTGCCAATGTCGATATCGAGGCGGGGGTTGCCTGGTACCTGCTGGAGCTGTCGGGGGTGGTCGAGGAGGTGGACCGCGCGGAGGGCTGGCTCCAGGAGCAGGGGATCAAGGTGGACCGGATAGCCGACCAGCGGACCGGGACTGATCAGGGCGGATAGACTGGGGCACATGGGGAGACGGCGCCGTCGATGGCATCCGGAGACCCTGGTGTGTTCGTTCCAGGGTCACCAGACGCCTGCGGCTCGTGTGGCGGGGCTGCGGCCGGTGGACCGGGGGCTTGGGATCGACCTGGACGACGGGCGGCGGTTCGCGCGCTGTATCCGCTGTGACGCCTGGGTTGTGACCGAACCGCCGCGGCATCCGGACCGGGAGATCCTGCCGCCGTTCGCTGAGATCGAGCTGCCCCGGCGCGGCAAGGCGCTCCGTGATCTGATCGTGCTGCGGCTGATCGCGATCGACCGGGGGATCCACTCGCTGGTGTTCGGGGCGATCGCCGTCGGGCTGATCGTGCTGCGGTACAAGCTGCCGCTGGTGCAGGCCGAGGCGCAGGACGTGCTGAACAGCCTGGGTGCGGGGCTGGTGAACTCCGGCAACCCGGGCAGGGACTTCCTGGTGCATCTGCTGGAGCGGGTGCTGCGGCTCTCCAACCGCAATCTCCGGACGATCGTGCTGATCGCGCTCGGCTACATGATCGTCGAGGGGGTCGAGGCGTTCGGGCTGTGGTGGCAGTACCGCTGGGCGGAGTACCTGACGGTGGTGGCCACCGCCGGGTTCGTGCCCTTCGAGATCGACGAGCTGCTCAAGCGGGTCACCGTGTTCCGGGTCAGCGCGCTGCTCATCAACCTGGCGATCGTCGTCTACCTGGTGTGGGCCAAGCGGCTGTTCGGTCTGCGCGGCGGCGAACGCGAGGACGAGCGCCTGCTGGAGGCCGCCGAGCTGCTGGCCCCGCCGCCCGGGATCCAGGCTGCCCAGGGGAGCACAGCAGGCTCGCCGTCAGGCTGAGCCCGAGCGGGGCCGCACGATGCCGTTCTCGTAGGCGAACACCACCGCCTGCACCCGGTCGCGGAGGTCCAGCTTGGTGAGGACGCGGCCGACGTGGGTCTTGACGGTGGTGTCGCTGACCACCAGGTGGTCGGCGATCTCCGCGTTCGACAGGCCGCGGGCGAGCAGGGTGAGGACCTCCAGCTCGCGAGCGGTGAGGGTGTCGAGCACGGCCGGCTTGGCCTCCTCAACCATGACGCTGTGGGCGAACCGGTCGAGCAGCCGGCGGGTGACCGACGGGGCGATCAGCGCGTCGCCGCGGGCGACGACGCGGATCGCCTCCACCAGGTCCTCGGGCGGGGCGTCCTTCAGCAGGAAGCCGCTGGCGCCGGCGCGCAGCGCGCCGACCACCAGCTCGTCGAGGTCGAAGGTGGTCAGGATGAGGACCTTCACGGGATCCCGCGCGTCCGGCCCGGCGAGCCGCCTGGTCGCCTCGATGCCGTCCATGCGCGGCATGCGGATGTCCATCAGCACCACGTCGGGGCGCACCCGCGCGGCCAGCTCGACCGCCTCGTGGCCGTCGCCGGCCTGCCCCACCACGGTGATGTCCGGCTCGGCCTCCACGATCATGCGGAAGCCGGTGCGCATCAGCGGCTGGTCGTCGACGATCAGGACGCGGACCACGGGGCCGCCCTCTCGCGTTCGCGTTCGCGTTCCCGGGCGCCTTCCAGCGGCAGGCGCGCCTCCACCCGGAAGCCGCCGCCCGGGCGCGGCCCGACCCGCAGGTCACCGCCGAAGAGGGCCACCCGCTCGCGCATGCCGAGCAGGCCGTGCCCGGCGTCGCGCTCGCCCTCGCCCTCCCGCTCACACTCGCCGTCGGCGTCGCTCCGCGGGCTGCGGACTGCGGCGAGGCCCCGGCCGTCGTCGTCGACCCGGACCTCCAGCTCGTCGGGGCCGTAGCGGAGCCGCACCTGGGCGGTCGCTGTCCCGGCGTGCTTGCGGACGTTGGTGAGCGCCTCCTGCACGATCCGGTAGGCGGACAGGTCAACGGCGGCGGGCAGCGGCCGGACCTCCCCCTCGATCCGCAGCAGGACCCGGAGGCCCCCCTCGCGGGCCTGCTCGACCAGGGTCTCCACCTGCTGCAGGCTCGGCTGGGGGGCGAGGGCGGACTCGGAGTCGGGCGCGGTGGCGCCCTCGCCCTTGCGGAGCATGCCGACCAGGCGGCGCATCTCGGTGAGGGCCTGGCGGCCCTGCTCCTCGATCGAGGTCATGGCGTCCCTGGCCTGCTCGGGGTCGGTGCCGGCGACGCGGCGCGCGGCGCCGGCCTGGACCACCATCACGCTGACCGAGTGGGCGATCACGTCGTGCAGCTCGCGGGCGATGCGGCCGCGCTCCTCGGCGAGCGCCTGGCGGGTGCGGCGCTTGATCAGCTCGCGGGCGACCGACTGCCTGGCCTCCAGCATCCGGTTGAGCCGCTCCAGCTTGGCGGTGTAGCCGCGGCGGCGGCGCTGCAGGTCGCCGAGGAACCAGGTCGCGCCGATCTCGACGCCGAACAGCAGGTAATCCTGCCAGGTGGTGTGGCCGTACTTGGCGGCGGAGATGGTCACCTCGGCGAAGGCGAGGGCGGCGCCGGCGAACGCGACGATCACCGCCTTGGGGCGGGGGGTGTGGGCCGCCACGGTGTAGAGGGCGATGATCAGGGCGAGGTCGGCGGCGGTCGGTGTGAAGCCCGCCAGCAGCGTCGCCATCGAGGCGCCGGCGCTGACCGCCATGACCGTGACCGGCGCTCGCCGCCGCCAGGCCAGCGGCACGGTCTCGGCGAGCACCAGGAGCACGGCGAGGGCGTTGGTGGAGCGGAAGCGGATCCCCAGCTGGCTGTAGACCGGGTTGCCGACCACCAGCGAGGGGAGCGCGATGGCCGTGACCAGGGCAGCGAGCAGCCCGTCGGCGACGGTCGGCGGCAACCGCCGCACCCATTCGACCAACGCACCCGGACGCATGGGGCGACGGTAGCAAGCACCACCCCGGACGGCATCATGCCCGCAGATGATCCGCCTCTCCTCCTCGCGGAGGACGGGGCCATCCAGAGAGGTATTCCTGGTTTCGGAGGTCAGGAGGCGGGCGGCGCGGCGGTCGGCTCGGGGCCGGCGCCGTCGCCGGAGGGGCGGGACACCCCGGGCGGGGCGCTGGTGGAGGCGATCACCGGGACGATCTGGCGGGCGGTGATGATCTCGTCGATCATGCCGTACTCCACGGCCTGGTCGGCGCTCATGATGAAGTCGCGGTCGGTGTCGCGGGCGATCTTCTCGACCGTCTGGCCGGTGTGCTTGGCCATGATCTCGTCCAGCAGGTGGCGCAGGCGCAGGATCTCGCGGGCCTGGATCTCGATGTCGGCCGACTGGCCGCGGGCGCCGCCGGAGGGCTGGTGGATCAGGATGGTCGAGTGCGGCAGGGCGTAGCGCTTGCCCTTGGTCCCGGCGGAGAGGATCACCGCGGCGGCCGAGGCGGCCATGCCCATGCAGATCGTGGAGACGTCGGGCTTGACGTACTGCATGGTGTCGTAGATCGCCAGCAGGTCGGTGATCGACCCGCCCGGCGAGTTGATGTACAGCGAGATGTCCTTCTCCGGGTCGTCGCTTTCCAGGTGCAGGAGCTGGGCCATCACCAGGTTGGCGATGGTGTCGTCGATCGGCGTGCCGAGGAAGATGATCCGGTCCTTGAGCAGCCGGGAGAAGATGTCGAAGGAGCGCTCGCCGCGGCTCGTCTGCTCGATGACGATGGGGACCAGGTTGGCATCGGCCATGCTGTCAAAACCTCCGGCGGACCGCCGCGTCGGCGCGCACGTCGCGCTCA
>DASWDC010000317.1:0-1791 GCA_036395655.1 Actinomycetota bacterium
TTCATCAGCGTCTGCACACCCGCCGAGGAGCGGCCACCGCCGAACACGCTGGAGATGACCTGCGCCTGCTGGATCGCGGACAACCCGGCCTTGTCCATGTGGTCCTTCAGGTCCGACAAGGCGGTGACCAGGCCTTCCGGCTTGTGCATGTCCTCCGCGAGCTGGGTGCTGGACAGGCCGACCGAGTGGAGCGCCTTCGATGCCTTGTTGGTCGGCGCCTCCATCATCGTCATGGTCATCTTGAGGCGGGTCGCGGCCTCGTCGGCGTGCATCCCGCGGTCCGTCATCACGGCGAGCGCGCCGCCCACGTCGGCCAGGCCCAACCCGAAGTTCTTCGCGACCGGGAGGATGCCGGTGGAGATCGCGGCGGTCAGGTCGTTCATCTTCATGTTCCCTTGACCAACCGTGGCGTTGAGCAGGCCGATGATCTGGTCGAGGGAGCGGGCGTCCTTCATCTGGGTGACCATCGCCGCGGCGACGGCGTTGGTGGTCTGCTCCAGGTCCGCGTTGCCGACCTTCGCGAGCTTCGCCGAGGCAGCCACGGTGTCGAGCGCCTTCGCGCCCCGCAGTCCCACGCTCTCGATGTGGAACAGGCTTTCAGCCAGCGCTTCCGGGCCGGTGGCGACCTTCGGGGCCAGGTCGAGCAGGGCCGGCCCCATCTTCTCCACCTCGGCCTGCGCGGCGCCGGCCTGGGTATGGACCCGCTCCATTGCCGAGTCGAACTTGGTCGCCAGCGCGATCGAGGCGACCGCCGCGATCCCGCTCGCCACGCTGATCGCTTTGAGTGCCTTCTCCGCCCCAGCGCCGAGGGTGGCGTAGGCGCCTTTCCCTTCGGCCTGCGTCGTCTTCATGGCGGCGGTGCTCTCGCGGGTCGCCGCGAGGAATTGGGCGTTATCGAGCCGAAGCAACCCCACAACCGGGGGAAGCCAGCCTTCGCCGGGCACCGATCAGCCCTCCACGCCGGTCGCCTGCTCCACCGCGGTGGTCACCACCAGGCGGGCCACGGCGGCTACCCCGCTGCCTGCTGTTCGAGCTCGTCGGCGGCCTGCAACAGCGTGCGCGTGTCGGGCGGGGGCATCCCGGGCACGCTGGCGAGCGCTCGGTATTCGGCGGCCCGGGCGCGCAGCCCGTCGGCCTCCGCGGCGCGCCGACCCGAGCGGGCGGCCTTGAACAGCATCAGATCCTGCGCGGGCACCAGGTCGGCGGTCGTGGTGGGCTGCCTGGCTGGCGCGGCGGCCTTGCCCCGGAGCGCGGTCTCCCGCTCGGCGACGGCGGCCCTGACCGCAAAGTCGGCATGCTGCGGGCCGGCCTGGGTGGCGGCCACGCGCAGGGCGTCTGCGGTTGAAGCCTTGGTGACCGGCCGGCTGATGATGGCCTCACCCTGCGGCGTCATCGTGACCACACCGTCGATAGGCGGGTTGCGGGTGCCGTCGGCGTTGCGGCCCGCCAGGTGATGCGCCGTGGCCGCGACCTGCGCGACCTGCTCCATTGCGACGACGCGGTGGCTGGAGGACAGGTTCTCGATGAAGCCGGGGTCGGTCGGGTCGCCGAGCGAGCTGCGCCGGCCGACGAGCGCCACCAGCTTGGCCATGGCCGCCTGGCCGGGGTTCCGGCTGAACTCGATGGCCTCGGCGGTCGCGCGCTCCCAGGCGGCCTGGCCGGCCTCGGTCTTCGGGTCGGCCACGGTCAAGAAATCGCCGGTGTCGGGGAACAGGATGCTCACGAACGACACGGTCAGCCCCTCTCGGCCACGCTCTGGAGCCTGGCGCTGGCGACCTGGCCGACCTGGAG
>DASWDC010000318.1:0-4262 GCA_036395655.1 Actinomycetota bacterium
CGGCGCGCCAGCCCGCGAGCTGCTGGCCAGCTCCCACTCGGCCTTCATCCACGGCATGGACGTGACCGTCCTGACGGCGGCCGGCGTCGCCTTGCTCGGCGCCCTGCTCGCGCTGGTCTTCCTGCCAGCGCGGGCCGCCCAGCAGGCGCCGGCACCGGCGCCCATCGCGGACGCGGAGGGCGAGCCAGCCGCGCAGATCCCTGTGGCATGATCAGGAGATGACCCAGATGGCCGCACCCTCCGCCGCGACCACCACCCCCGGCCAGGCCCCCGTCCGCGAACGGGAGCCCGGTCGGGGGCCCGGCCGTCCCCGCAGTGCCGAGGCGCACCAGCGGATCCTCGACGCCACCCTGCAACTGCTCGGCGAGCAGGGCTTCGGCGAGATGAGCGTCGAGGCGGTCGCCACCCGCGCCGGCGTCGGCAAGGCCACCATCTACCGCCGCTGGTCCTCCAAGGAGGAGCTGGTCGCCGCCGCGATCGCCACCCTGCGCCCGGAGGTGCGGCTGATCGACACCGGCAACGTCCGCGACGACCTCATCGCCGTCGCCCGCGAGATCCTCCGCTTCAAGAAGGCCCAGGCCAGCAACTTCAACGTCGACTTGAGCTGGCTCATGCCCCGGCTCTCGATGGAGACCGCCAAGCACCCGGAACTCCACGAGGCCTACCAGCGCGAGTTCGTCCGCCCCCACCGCCGGGTGATCACCGAGCTGATCGAACGCGCCGTCGCCCGTGGCGAGCTGCGCGACGACCTGGACCCCGAGCTGCTCACCGACATGCTCAACGGCACCTTCGTGTACCGCGCGGCGATCCGCTGCGGCCTCTTCCAGATGGACGACGACCTCATCGACCGGGTCATCGACCTCGCCCTGGAAGGCGCCCGCCCGCGCTCCTGACCAGGCAATGCAAGATGATGTAGGCTTACATCGCGGCGTGGATGGGGCGCGCGCTGCCCTGCGCGACGGCAGTAAGGCGGGAGAGCGGCTTGCCAACCAGTACCTGCGTTCCCATCCTGACGTCGACTCCGTTGACTACGTGATCGCGGCCACAGCTCAGCACTTGGGCGCTGAGCTGTGGACCCGCAACCTGAAGCACTTTCCGATGTTCCCTGGGCTCTCGGCCCCGTACTGAGCTGGCGGGTTGATCAGCCGAGCAGTTCAGCGTAGAGGTCCGCGACCTGGGCGGCGATCCGGTCCCAGCCGAAGTGCTCGACGGCGCGCTGGCGGCCGGCCTTGCCCATGCGCTCGGCCAGGGCAGGGTCGGCAAGGAGGCGGTTGACCCGCTCGGCGATGCCGGCGGCGAAACCCACCGGGTCCTTGGGGGCGCCGGCGGCGTCGGCCGTGAAGGGGACCAGCAGGCCGGTCTCGCCCTCGACGACGACCTCGGGGATGCCGCCGGTGGCGGTGGCGACCACGGCGATCTCGCAGGCCATCGCCTCCAGGTTGACGATCCCGAGAGGCTCGTAGATCGAGGGGCAGACGAACAGGGTGGCGTGGCTGAGGAGCTGGATCACCTCGCGCTTCTGCAGCATCTTCTCGATCCAGACCACGCCGCTGCGCTCGGCCTGCAGCAGGTTGACCTTCCCGGCCACCTCGGCGCCCAGCTCGGCGGTGTCGGCCGCGCCGGCGCACAGCACCACTTGGGCGGCCGGGTCGAAGCGCATGGCCGCGTCGAGCAGGTAGGGGACGCCCTTCTGCCGGGTGATGCGGCCCACGAAGATGACCGTGGGCCGCTCCGGGTCGACGCCGTAGCGCTCCAGCACGTCAGTGCCCGGGTCGGGCCGGTACTGCTCGGCGTCGATGCCGTTGCGGATCACCGCGACCTTGGCCGGGTCGAGGCTGGGGTAGCAGGCGAGCACGTCGGCGGCCATGCCGTCGGAGACCGCGATCACCCGGTCGGCGCCTTCGAGTCCAATCCGCTCGCAGAACTTCGACAGCTCGTAGCCGCCGCCGAGCTGCTCCGCCTTCCAGGGCCGCAGCGGCTCCAGGCTGTGGACGGTGGCGACGTGCGGGATGCCGTAGAGGAGCTTGCCGAGGTGCCCGGCGAGGTTCGCGTACCAGGTATGGCTGTGGACCAGATCGGCGCCCTCGACCCCCGCTGCCATCGCCAGGTCGGTCGAGACCGTCCGCATGGCGCTCAGCTGCCGGGCGGGACCGTTGAGGGCGTCCCAGGACTGGTAGGCGGCGACCGGCGGCGTGCTGGGCGGGCGCGGCTCGCCGAAGCAGTGGACGGTCAGGTCGACCAGCTTGGCCAGGTCTCTTGCCAGGTATTCGACATGCACGCCGGCGCCGCCATAGACGTCAGGCGGGTATTCACGGGTCAGTAGGGCCACACGCACGACCGGCCCACTCCTTTCGGTTCGCTCATTGTTCGTGAGAGGTCCCCGGGAACCGGGGCGGTTAGTATCCATCGCCGCGGGCATCACGCGAACACCGCAGGTGCGTGCTGGTGTAGTTGACATCCTGTGCTGCGTATTCCAGACTCGTGGCGTACTTGTGCATATTGTCCAGATCCTCAAACCTGTAGAAACGCGGGAACGGCCAAACCAGCAACCGACGGGACTGAGGGGCGGAGAGGAACAGTGGCAGCCGGTCGATTCGCGGCGCTCCGGCGCGCGGGGTCGTTCCTCGCGCTGCTGGCGTCCGAGATCGGCGCGGTCGGGCTCCTCGGCCGCCTCGGCCAGGTCTCCGCGCTGCGGATCCCCTGGCACCACCTGGGTCCCTGGCTGCTGAACAGCCCGCTCCAGGACGTCATCGGCGCGACCCTGCGGATGATCGCCCTGGTGGCGGCTTGGTGGCTGCTGTCGAGCAACGTCCTCTACCTGCTCGCCAGCATCTCCCGCATCCCGGGCGCGGTCCTGGCCGTGCGCTGGTGCACCCTCCCGGTGGTCCGCCGGGTCACCGACCACGCCGTCGCCCTCACCCTCGCCACCTCGATCATGAGCGCGGGCGCCGCCGCTGCCATCGCCAACGCCACCCCGGCCTCCGCGGCGACCCTGCCGCGCCGCCCGGGCCCGGTCGCCGCCAACGCCGCCTCCCCCTACGCACCGAAACCCGCCGGCCCTCCGGGCGCCTCACTCACTCCCTCCCCTTCGCCCCGGCCCGGAACCGGACCCGGAACCGCACTCGGACCCGGAAAGCCGCCCGCCGCCGACCCCGCGGCCGCCTCGCCACCCGGGGCACAGGCCCAATCCGTGGGCGGCTACCTGCCCCACCCGGCCGGCAACCCCTCGGGCGTCACCCCAGCCGCCCCGACAACCCTGCCCCCACCAACCTACGTGCCCCACCCAGCCGGGCCCCCCACAGCCGCTCCACCTCGTCGGCACGGCACCAGCTCCAGTTCCAGCACGACTTCGAGCACCACTCCCCCGCCGGTCACCACCCCCTCAGCCACGGCATCGTCGCCGACGACCACCACCACCCCACCGACGACCGCACCGCCGACCACGAGCCCGCCCAGCACCACCCCGCCGACCACACAGCCGCCAGCGCCCGTCCCATCGCCGTCCCCGGCGCCCTCCCGCACGTCCACCGGCCAACATGAGGTGACCACCGGCGAGAACCTCTGGTCGATCTCCCGCGACCGCCTCGCCGCCGTCACCGGCCGCCACCCCGGCGACCTCTCCGACCACGAGATCGCCACCTACTGGCTCCGCGTCATCGAAGCCAACCAGTCCCACCTGCGCTCCCACGACCCCAACCTGATCTTCCCCGGCGAGATCATCCACCTCCCCGCCGTCGGCGGCTGACGCCGGAGCACGATCACCTCTCGGGTTGAGCGCGTCCCCCTCGACCATGAGCGCCCGTAGCGCGTGACTCCTCAGGTGCCTGGCGTTGAAGGGACTGGGCTCGTGGGCGGCTCGCGGACGTAGACGTCGCCAAGCCAGACGTGGCGGCCGAGGTCGGCAAGGCGCGCCCGGCGTTGCTGATAGTCGGGAAGGGCTCGGTCCAGGCGTCGCCAAAAGGCCTTGCCGTGGTGCGGTTCGTCCAGGTGAACGAGCTCGTGGACGAGGACGTAGTCGACCAGCGCGGGCGGCAACTGGAACAACGCCCAATGCAGCGCCACCGCGCCGCGCTGCCCCGCGCTGCCCCAACGCCGCCCCAGGTCGCGGACCGCGATGCTTGAGGGCGTGGCCCTGATCCGCTCGGTCCAGGACCAGCCGCGCGGGGCGAGCCATGCCGACGCGCTGCGCACGTACCAGTCGATCAGCGCCCGCGCGCCGTCGCCCGGTGGCATGGAGCGCAGGCAGAGCCGGCCACCTGGCG
>DASWDC010000319.1:0-5874 GCA_036395655.1 Actinomycetota bacterium
CAGCTCGCGCAGCCCAGCGGCGAGCCGCTCCCGCAACTCCCCCTCCACCAGCCGCGGCAACCACTCGACCGGCACCTCAACCCGCGCCAGCTCCCCATGGTCCCGCACCCGCAGCTCCGCCACCCCAAACGACCGCACCAAGGCCTCAGCCCGCTCAATCCTTGAGAGCCGCGGCGGCGTCACCTGAACCCCGTAGGCGACCCGCGACGCCAGGCACGCCGCGGCCGGCTTGCCCGCCGTCCGCAACCCCATCCGCCGCGACGCCTCCCGCACCTCCGCCTTGGAGAACCCCGCAGCCACCAGCGGCGTCAGCACCCCATGCTCCGCCGCCGCCCGCTCCCCCGGCCGCCACTCCCCCAGATCGTCGACGTTGGCTCCCACCGCCAACGCCAAACCCTCCAGCTCCGCCAGCGGCCCAAGCACCCCAAACAACTCATCCTTACAGAAATAACACCGGTCCGCCCCATTCCGCAGATACCCCGGCCGCTCCCCCTCATGCGTCGGCACACACAGATGCCGCACCCCCAGCTCCCCCGCGAACCCCCGCGCGTCCTCCAACTCAGCAGCCGCCAAACTCGGCGACACCCCCGTCGCCGCCACCACCCGCTCCCCCAGCGCCTCAACCGCAGCAGCCAGCAAAAACGCCGAGTCCGCCCCACCAGAGAACGCCACCATCACCCCGCCAGCGCCCTTCAGCTCCTGACGAAGGACCCCGCGTTTGCGCTCCAGCTCATCATCCATGCAGGCCAATCTAGCAGGCGTAGCACCGACGAGTTGCAATGCCTGCTTGAGGCCAGCACCCCCCAACCGTCGGCTGCGTTGTCATAGGGTGAGGGCGAGACCCCGCCAGCCACGGAGCCCGGGGCAGGGTCCCACTCGTGCGACCTGGTTCCGTAGCAACGAGCGGGACCCTGCCCCGGGCGACCAACGTCAGCCCGGCGCAGGGTCCCGCCCCCGGGTGCTCCTAAAAGTCCATGTCGCCGCCGCCGGGCATGGCGGGGGCCTTCTCCTTCTCGGGCTTGTCAGCCACCACGGCCTCAGTGGTCAGGAACAGCCCCGCGATCGAAGCGGCGTTCTGCAGCGCCGAGCGGGTCACCTTGGCGGGGTCGATGATGCCGGCCTTGAGCAGGTCGACGTACTCGCCGCTGGCGGCGTTCAGGCCCCAGCCGGCTTCCAGGCTGCGGACCTTCTCGATCACGACGCCGCCTTCGAGGCCGGCGTTGATGGAGATCTGCTTGAGGGGCTCTTCGAGCGCGCGGCGCACGATCGACGCGCCGGTCGCCTCGTCGCCGGTCAGGTCGGTCTTGTCGAGGCTCTCCTGGGCGCGCAGGAGGGTGACGCCGCCGCCGGGGACGATGCCCTCCTCGACCGCGGCGCGGGCGTTGGAGACGGCGTCCTCGATGCGGTGCTTCTTCTCCTTCAGCTCGACCTCGGTGGCCGCGCCGACCTTGATGACGCCGACGCCGCCGGCGAGCTTGGCGAGCCGCTCCTGCAGCTTCTCGCGGTCGTAGTCGGAGTCGGTGTTCTCCAGCTCGGTCTTGATCTGGGCGATGCGGCCCTTGATGTCCTGCTCGGTGCCGGCGCCCTCGACAACCGTGGTTTCGTCCTTGGTGACCGTGATCCGGCGGGCATGGCCGAGGAGGTCCAGCGAGACGTTCTCGAGCTTGAGGCCGACCTCCTCGCTGATGACCTGGCCGCCGGTGAGGATGGCGATGTCACCGAGCATGGCCTTGCGGCGGTCGCCGAAGCCGGGGGCCTTGACCGCGACCGACTTGAAGGTGCCGCGGATCTTGTTGACCACCAGGGTGGCCAGCGCCTCGCCGTCGACGTCCTCGGCGATGATCAGCACCGGCTTGCCGGTCTGCATGACCTTCTCCAGCACCGGGAGCAGGTCCTTGACCGCCGAGATCTTCTGGTTGGCGATCAGGATGTAGGGGTCCTCGAGCACCGCTTCGAGCCGCTCGGGGTCGGTCACGAAGTGGGGAGCGATGTAGCCCTTGTCGAAGCGCATCCCCTCGACGGTCTCCAGCTCGATGCCGAAGGTGTTGGACTCCTCGACCTGGATCACGCCCTCCTTGCCGACGGCGTCCATCGCCTTGGCGATGACCTCGCCGATCTCGGGGTCGCCGGCGGAGACGGTGGCGGTGTGGGCGATCTCGTCGCGGGTCTCGACGTCCTTGGCCTGGTTCTTGATGGCCTCGACGGCCAGTTCGGTGGCCTTCTCGATGCCGCGCTTGAGGCTCATCGGGTTGGCGCCGGCGGCGACGTTGCGCAGCCCCTCACGGACCAGGGCCTGGGCCAGCACGGTCGCCGTGGTGGTGCCGTCACCGGCGATGTCGTCGGTCTTCTTGGCGACCTCTTTGACCAGCTCGGCGCCGATCTTCTCGTAGGGCTCCTCGAGCTCGATCTCCTTGGCGATCGAGACGCCGTCGTTGGTGATCGTGGGCGCACCCCACTTCTTCTCGAGGACCACATTGCGGCCCTTGGGCCCCAACGTCACCCGCACCGCGTCCGCGAGCTGGTTCATCCCCCGCTCGAGCGCCCGCCGAGCGTCCTCATCGAAGGCGATGATCTTGGGCATGCGCGACTACCTCCTATTGGTGGCTTGCCCGTCAGATATACGACTATGGCCCCAGCGGGCCGGGGGTATGTTAGCACTCCTCCAAGGTGAGTGCTAACCGTTGCGTCAAGGGTCAGATCGTGATTACCGCCACGCCAAGCCCGTGGGCGCGGGAAAGGCGAAGGTCGCTGGTGACCAGCGGAGCATCGAGCGCCTGAGCTGCGGCGACGTAGCATCCGTCGCGGATCTCGACGTGAGCGCGCATTTGCCAGGCCCGCGCCAGCAGAGATGCGGTCGGAAGGCGACGAAGGTGCATCCCAATGAGGTCGCTGACCGCCTCCGCAGCACGCGCGGGGCTGATCTGCCCAGTCCGCTCCATACGGCGCAGAGCGTTCAGAACCTCAACGTTGACGTGATCGGGGGCAATCACCTCTGCCTCGCTGACAGCTTGGATCACCGCGGGCGCGCGAGGGCTGGCGAGGAGCAACTCGACCAGGGCAGATGCGTCAATGATGGCGGGACTCGATCCACTCATCAATCCTGGCGTCCTCCTCCGCCCGCACCTCGTCGAGCACCTTGACGACGTCGACCCCCAAGACGGGCTCTCTGGTCTTGATCAGGTCGAACCATGCTCGGCGGCTCATCACCGCGAGGTCCCGGCGGACAAGGTCGAGAAGGTATTCACCGACACTCATGCCCTCCTCAGCAGCACGACGCCGGATCGCCACGTGAAGCTCCTCTGGGACGTTCTTGACCTGGATTGCGCTCATTACGAGCTTCACCACCCTAGCATGCCGGAAGCATGCCAGAAGCATGCCAGAAGCATCTGTGGATAACTACCATCGGGCGAAATACCGCGCCGAGCCCTGGTCAGCCGCTGGCGCCGACCAACTCCGGGCGCTCCGCCGCCAGGGCCCCTTCCAGGGCGTCGATGTTGGGGCGGACGGTGACGGTGGCGTCGGCGCGGCCGTCGAGGGCCTCGCGGGTCTTCAGGCCGTGGCCGGTGATCAGGGCGACGACGCGCTCCCCCGAGGCGAACGCTCCGGCGGCGGCGAGGCGGTTGAGGGTGGCAACGGTGACGCCGGCGGCGGTCTCGCCGAAGATGCCGGTGGTGCGGGCGAGCAGCTCGATCGACTCGACCACCTCGCCGTCGCTCACCGACTCGACCCGGCCGCCGGTGGAGCGGGCGACCTGGAGGACCTCCGGCCCGTCGGCGGGGTCGCCGATCGCCAGCGACTTCACGATGCCGCTGGGCTTGACCGGGGTGACGTCGTCGCGGCCCTCGCGGAAGGCGGTGGCGACCGGGGCGCAGCCGTCGGACTGGGCGCCGTGGACCCGGACGGGGGCGCGCTCCACCAGGCCGTGGTCGGCGAGCAGGCCGAAGCTCTGGTGGACCTTGCAGAGCAGGGCGCCGGAGGCGACCGGGACGACCATGTGGTCGGGCAGCGACCAGCCGAGCTGCTCGGCGACCTCCAGGCCGACGGTCTTGGAGCCCTCCGCATACCAGGGGCGCAGGTTGACGTTGACGATCCCCCAGCCGAACGCCTCGGCGGCCTGCGAGGCGAGCCGGTTGGCCTGGTCGTAGGTGCCCCGCACGGCAACGACCGTGGCGCCGCAGGCGACCGTCGGCGCGACCTTGCCGACCTCCAGGCCCGCCGGGATCACCACCACGCAGCCGAGACCCTGGGAGGCGGCCGCCGCGGCGGTGGCGCCGGCCAGGTTGCCGGTGGACGCGCAGCCGACGGTGGTCAGGCCGAAGGCGCGGGCGCGGGCGATCGCGACGCCGGCCACCCGGTCCTTGAAGGAGTTGGTGGGGTTGCGGGTCTCGTCTTTCAGCCACAGCTCGCCGTCGATGCCGAGCGCCTTGGCCAGGCGCGGCGCGGCCACCAGCGGCGTGAACCCGGGCGCGAGGTCGCCATCCTGGGGAACCGCCGGCAGGATCGCCCCGTAGCGCCAGACCGAGCGCGGCCCCGCCTCGACCGAGCCGCGGGTCAGCCGCTCGGCCACCACCGCCGGGTCATACACGGCGTCCAGCGGACCAAGGCACTTGGAGCAGGCGTATTCGAGGGCGGCGGGATAGACCGTGCCGCAGCCGCGGCAGCGGAGCTGGACGTGGTCGAATGCGGCGGGGGGTTCGGGAACAAGGGCGGGGGTGGTGGGCGCGTTCTCGGACAAGGCCGGTGACCCTCCTTCAGGGTTGGCTCGTTGGCGAACGCCACGCGCCGCGGTCACCGGACCGCTCGCGCATCTTTCCCCGCCGGCTTGGGTACACCACCCTCGTCGGCTGGGACGGACGTGGCACCTTCCCCTGGAGAGTCGCCCTCCCAGGGAGGTTGCCGGGGCTTCGTCGGGCCGGTCCCTCCACCCCTCTTGATGCGTCGCCAGTACTCTTCAATTGTCACCGTCCAGCTTGCCTTCGCATGCGCCGAACGGTCAACGTCAGCAGCAACAGCCAGTGGATAAGGAGTAGATACCGGGCCGAATGGGAGATCTCGACATCATGGACTGGTTCGGTCGCCGAACCTTCCACTACAGGCAGTTCGAGCCGGTCGAGCAGCTTCGCGCCGACCGGGAACGACTCGGGGCGAGCGTGTCGGTCTGCATCCCCGCCCGCAACGAGGCCGAGACCATCGGTGAGATCGTGCGATGCCTCCGCCAGGAGGTGCTGGAGCGCGCCCGGCTGATCGACGAGATCGTGGTGATGGACGGGGGCTCCAGCGACGACACCGTGGCCATCGCCCGTGCCGAGGGCGCCATCGCCTACCGCGAGCAGGAGGTCCTGCCCGAGGCCGGCCCGGGCGCCGGCAAGGGCGAGGGCCTCTGGAAGAGCCTGCATGTCTGCCGCGGCGACATCATCTGCTGGGTCGACGCCGACATCCGCAACATCGACCCACGCTTCGTGTACGGGCTGATCGGGCCGCTGCTGCGCGACCCGGGCATCCACTACGTGAAAGCCTTCTACGAGCGCCCCATCCAGCAGAACGGCAGCCTCGAGGAGAGCGGCGGCGGGCGTGTCACCGAGCTGGTCGCGCGGCCGCTGATCAACCTGTTCTGGCCGCGGCTCGCCGGGATGGTGCAGCCGCTCTCCGGCGAGTACGCCGGACGCCGGGCGATCCTGGAGCAGGTGCCGTTCTCGGCCGGCTACGGCGTCGAGCTGGGCCTGCTGGTGGACATCGCCAGCCGCTTCGGCGTCGACGTGATCGGCCAGGTCGACCTGGAGCGCCGGGTCCACCGCAACCAGGACATGCCGGCGCTGTCGCGGATGAGCTTCGGCATCCTGCAGACCGCCCTCAACCGCCTGGAGCAGGACGGAC
>DASWDC010000320.1:0-5451 GCA_036395655.1 Actinomycetota bacterium
GAGGAGACCGCCTCGCCAGCGGAGGGTTCGCGCCCCCCCGATGCGTCAAGGGCCTGGAGCGGGACGCCGAGCACCTCGACGCCGCGCCGCTGGCCCAGCTCGGTGAGCAGCCCAAGATCGCCGGTGGCCTTGTGGCCGAAGCGGAAGTTGGCGCCGACCACCACCGCCCGCGCCCGCATCGCGCCGAACAGCACCTGTGCGGCGAACTCCTCCGCCGGGACGCGCGACAGCTCCAGGGTGAAGGGCAGCACCAGGACGAAGGCCATTCCGGCCGCGTCGAGAAGCGCCACCTTCTGGCGCAGGGTGGTAAGCAGCCGCGGGTGGCTTCCGGGGCGCAGCACCTCCATGGGATGGCGGTCGAAGGTGATCGCGGCCGGCGGCAGCCCGCGGGCCGCCGCCTCCTCGACGACCCGGCCGAGCAGCGCCTGGTGGCCCCGGTGCACGCCGTCGAACATCCCGATGGTGACCACGGTCGCCTCCAGGTCCTGCGGGACCTGCTGGAGTCCGAGGAAATGTCGCGTCAGCGCCGGCCTGCCCGATGGGGGGCTCATTCGAGGACGACTCGAGGTCGGGCGCGGCCGGCGCCATCCTGGATGACCGCGACCAGGTGGCCGTCCGGGGCGATCGCCGCGACCGGTTCGGCGCGGCCGCTGGGGTCGATGGACTTGCCGGTGGCCAGCGCCGCCGCCTCCTGATCGGAGAGCGCCCGCGCCGGGGCGGCCGCCGGGGCGGCGCCGTCGCTCGCGCCCATGCCCAGGCCCATGGCGTCGGCGGGTGACAGCAGCAGTAGTTGGAGCGCCGCGCCCTCCAGCTGATCGAGGGCATGGGCGGCGTCCTCGGTGAACGCTCCGACCGCTGTGCGGCGCAGCGAAGCGAGGTGGGCGAGGCTGCCGGGGGCGCGGCCGAGGTCGGCGGCGAGGACGCGGACATAGGTACCGCCGGAGCAGGTCACCGCGACGGTCGCCCGCGGCGCCGGACTGCCTTGGTCCTCGAAGCGGAGCAGGTCGAGCGCGTGGATCGTGATCGGGCGGGGGGCGCGGTCCACGGTCTCGCCGCGGCGAGCCTTGGCGTAGAGGCGCTCGCCACCGAGCTTGACCGCCGACACCATTGGCGGGACCTGGAGCTGGGGTCCGATCAGCCGGGCCAGTGCCGCGGCCATGCCCTCCTGGTGGATCTGGCCGGTTGGCGCGGTCGCGGTCACGGTGCCGTCGGCGTCGAGGGTGTCGGTTTCCGTCCCGAACGCGATCGTCGCCAGGTAGCGCTTGGGCTCGGTCGGAAGGAACGGCAGCAGGCGGGTGGCGCGGCCGAGCGCGACGACCAGCACACCGGTGGCAGGCGGGTCGAGCGTGCCGCCGTGCCCGACTCTGCGTTGGCCGGCGATCCGGCGAACGCGGGCGACCACGTCGTGGGAGGTCATCCCCGCTGGCTTGTCGCAGACAAGCACGCCGTCCAAGGCCACTCCCACCCTACCTACGCCGCCTGGAGGGCGGCGACGATCCGCTGGATGGTGGCCTCGACGCCCAACTCGGAGGTGAAGCCGGCAGCGAGGGCGTGGCCGCCGCCGCCTTCGGCCGCCGCGAGGCGGCCGACGTTGGCGCCCCCCTTGGAGCGCAGCGACACCTTGAACGCGCCGTCGGGCTGCTCCTTGAGCACCGCGGCGACGTCGGAGACGCCGTCGGTGCGGACCAGGTCGATCAACCCCTCGGTCTGCTCCATGTCGATGCCGTGAGCGGCCAGGTCGGCCTGGGTGACCCAGGTCCAGACCAGGGAGGCGGCCGAGACCTGCTGGATGCGTGCGAGCACGTCGGCGAGCAGGCGCAGGTAGCCGATGTCGTTGGTCTCGAAGACCGCCTTGGCGACCTCGTACTGCTTGACGCCCGCCGCCAGCAGCTCGGCGGCCAGCTCGTGGGTTGCCGGCACGGTGGACTGGTACTGGAAGCGGCCGGTGTCGGTAACCAGTGCGGTGTACAGGTTGGTGGCGATCCGCGGGTCGAGCGGGAGGCTGAGGCGGCGCAGCAGCTCGCGGCACAGCACCGCGCTGGCCGGTGCGGACGGGTCGACCAGGTTGACGTCGCCGAAGCGGGTGTTGGAGGCGTGATGGTCGATCACGACCGTCCGGGCGGCGCCGTGGAAGGCGTCGACCAGGGTGCCCAGCCGGTCGAGCGAGCCGGCGTCGAAGCAGACGAACAGCTCGGCGGCGCGGGGCACCTGGTCGGGTGGGGTGAGGTCCTCGACGCCCGGCAGGAAGCGGTACTGCCGCGCCACGGTGAACGGCTCGGAGAAGCTCACCACGGGCTTGCGGCCGTCGTTGGCGAGCGCCCGGTGCAGCGCCAGCGCCGAGCCGAGGGCGTCGCCGTCAGGATGCACGTGGCAGGAGATCACGGCCTGCTCGGCCTCGGCGATCGCGGCGACCGCGGCCTGCCAGTCCTGCTCCTGCACCTCGATGGTCATCGCTGCGAGCCTTCCTGGCCGGGTGGCTGCTCGTCGTCGGGTGCGGCGCTGCCACTGTCCGGGGTGTCAGCCCCGGGTTCGTGCCGCTGGATCTCGGCGAGCAGCCGGTCGATCTTCGCGCCATGTCCTGGCACGTCGTCGGAGACGAATTCTAGCGTCGGCGCGTGCCGCAGCCGCAGGTGTTGTGCCACGTAGCTGCGCGCCCGCGGGGTCGCCTCGGCCAGCTCCTTGTCGCTCCCGGCCTGCTCCTCCCCGCCGAGGACCGTGTAGAAGACCGTCGCGTGGTGCAGGTCCGGGGTGACGCGGACGTCGGTGACGGTCAGCAGCCCGGACGGGAGCCCGTGCTGGCGCTCGGCGGCGCGCTCCTGTTCGAGCCATTCGGTGACCAGGCGCCTGACCGTCTCGGCAAGGCGCCTGGCACGTGGGTAGCTTGGCTTGGCCATGGTTCAGGCGTCCTCCGGCCCGTACACCGTCACGTGGCTGGAGAGCAGCTCCACGCCGGGGGTGCGCTCGACCTCGCGTTCGGCGCTGACCAGCACCCTGCGGGCATGGAATCCCTCCTCAGCCACGGCTGCCACCGCCAGGGTGGCACGCTGCCGCAGGTCCTGGTGGCTGACCTCCGCGACTGAGCAGTTCAGCCGGCGGAGGCCGGCCACCAGGCCTTTGACCACCGAGCGCTTGTCCTTCAGCGAGGTCGCGTCGGGCAGGCGCAGGTCCAGTTGCAGCAGGGCGACGAACACGGGTCAGGTTCAGCGTCAGGTTGAGGGTCAGATTTCGGGTCAGCGTGGGATTTCCACCATCTCGTAGGCCTCGATCTGGTCGCGTTCGTGGACGTCGCTGTAGTTCTCCAGGCCGATGCCACACTCGTAGCCGGTCGCGACGGTACGGACGTCGTCCTTGAAGCGTCGCAGCGAGTCGATGCGCCCGTCATAGACGACCACGCCGTCACGGACCAACCGCGCCTTGGCGCCGCGGGTGATATCGCCGGAGAGGACGTAGGAGCCGGCGATCACGCCGATGCGCGGCACCCGGAACAGCTGCCGGACCTCGGCGGTGCCGAGGGGGCGCTCCTCGAACTCGGGGGCGAGCAGGCCCTTGAGCGCCCTGTCGACGTCCTCGACCACCTGGTAGATGACCGAGTACAGGCGGATGTCGACGCCCTCGCGGATGGCCAGCTCCCGGGCGGCCGGCGTGGGCCGCACCGAGAAGCCGATGATGATCGCCTTGCTGGCCGCGGCCAGGCTGACGTCGTTCTCGGTGATCGCGCCGGCGCCCTTCTGCAGCACACGCATGCGGACCTCGGGGACGTCGAGCTTGTTGAGCGCGTCGTCGATCGCCTCGACCGAACCCATCACGTCGGCCTTGATCACCAGCGGCAGCTCCTGGAGCTGGCCCTCCTTGATCTGGGCGAACAGGTCCTCCAGGCGGGGTGCCCGGGTGGACGCGATCTCGGCCTGGCGCTGGCGCGCCTCTCGGGTCTGCGCGATCGAGCGGGCGACCCGTTCGTCGGCGACCGCGCGGACCTCGTCGCCGGCGCTCGGCGGCGCCGAGAGGCCGAGGACCTGCACCGGCTGGGCCGGCAGCGCGGCGTCGACCTCCTTGCCGTTCTCGTCGAACATGGCGCGCACTCGGCCGAAGGTGGTGCCGGCGGCGATCGCGTCGCCGACGTGCAGGGTGCCGCGCCGGACCAGGATGGTCGCGACCGGACCGCGGCCCTTGTCCAGGTGCGCCTCGATGATGGTGCCTTGGGCGCGGCGGCTGGGGTTCGCCTTGAGGTTGAGCTCGACGTCGGCGACCAGCAGGATCGTCTCGACCAGCGTGTCGAGGTTCAAGTTGGCCTTGGCGGATACGTCGACGAACTGGGTCTTGCCGCCGTACTCCTCGGCGACCAGGTCGTACTCGGTGAGCTGCTGGCGGACCCGGATCGGGTTGGCCTCGGGCTTGTCGACCTTGTTGACCGCCACCACGATCGGCACCCCGGCGGCCTTGGCGTGGTTGATCGCCTCCACTGTCTGCGGCATCACGCCGTCGTCGGCGGCGACCACCAGCACAGCGATGTCGGTGACGGCGGCGCCGCGGGCACGCATGGCGGTGAACGCCTCGTGGCCCGGGGTGTCGATGAAGGTGACCAGGCGGCCGTCCTCACCGGCGTGGACCTGGTAGGCACCGATGTGCTGGGTGATGCCGCCAGCCTCGCCCGCCACCACGTCTGTGTGGCGGATCGCGTCGAGCAGCTTGGTCTTGCCGTGGTCGACGTGGCCCATGACGGTGACCACCGGTGGGCGCGGGACCAGGTCCTCGTCCCGGTCCGCCTGGGCGTCCTCCCAGCCCTGGATCTGCTGGAAGGCGTCGGCGTCGGCCGGGTCGACCACCTCGATACGGGCGCCGATCTCGTCGGCGAGCAGGGTGACGGCGTCGTCCGACATCGACTGGGTGGCAGTGAGCATCTCGCCCATCTGCATCAGGATGCGGATCAGGTCGCCGGCGGGCCGGCCCATGCGGTCGGCCAGGTCCTGCACGGTGACGCCGCGCGGGACCCGAATGAGGCCCTCGACCGAGATCTCAGGACGCTGCTCCAGCTGGGGCGCGCCCATCGACTCGAATTCCTCACGGCGCCTGCCGCCCCTGCGGCGCTTCGGCCGCGGGCCGCGGAACCCGCCGAAGGGGCGGCCGCCACCACCAGGACCACCACGGCCGGCAGGGCCGCCGCGAGACCCGGGCGGGCCGCCGCCACCGGGACGGCCGCCGAATCCGGGACGGCCGCCACCGCCCGGCCCAGCCGGACGGCCGCCGCCAGGACCACCAGGACGCCCGCCACCCGGCGCGCCAGGACGCTGCCCCGGCGCGCCAGGACGCTGCCCCGGCGCACCAGGACGCTGCCCCGGCGCACCAGGACGCGGACCCATGCCGGGGCGGCCGCCACCGGCTCCGCCGGGCTGGCCTGGACGCGGGCCCATGCCGGGACGCCCAGCGGGGCCTCCGGCACCACCACCTGGACGG
>DASWDC010000321.1:0-4765 GCA_036395655.1 Actinomycetota bacterium
CAGGTTGGTGAGCACCTGCAGGATCGGCTCGGCGGCGGCGTGCAGCGGCAGGGTGTCGTCGACCAGGATCTCGATCGGGCGGGTCGGGTGGCAGACGCGCGCGGCGCTGACCGCCTCGCGGACCACCTGAGCGCCGTCGGAGGCTGGGACCTGGGGCTGGGTGCCATTCCCGTCGACGTCTCCTGGCTGCCCTGTGGCCTCGGCCTCGTGGGAGCTGAGCAGGAGCTGGTCGACCAGGAGCTTGAGGCGGCGACCCTGCCGGGAGGCGAGGTCGACCAGCTCCTCCCGTTCGTCCGGGCCGAGCTCGCCGACGTGGGCGCTGAGGGTGTCGAGCGAGCCGAGCACCACCGTGAGGGGGTTGCGCAACTCGTGGGAGACGGTGGCCAGCAGGTCGTGCTTGAGGCGGTCCTGCTCCTGGAGCTGGCGGACCAGGGCCTGCTTGCCCTGGATCATGCGGGCCTGCTCGGCGGCGATGGCGGCGTTGGCCTCGGCGGCGGCTTCGGCGCGGGCGCGTTCCAGCTCGGCGCGCTGGGCGCTGCGGGCGGTGCGGTAGAGGGCCACCATCGGCAGGCCGAGCAGCGGGATCAGCGCCAGGTAGCGGTCTGCGATGGCCACCATCACCGGGGCCAGGGCCAGCAGCAGCGCCGAAGTCCACAGCTGCTGCCCGCGCCCGCTACCGGAACCAGCAGCACGGGCGCCCGGGCCGCGGGCCGCCCCGGTGCCGAGGGCGGAGGCGGAGGCGGGCAGCAGGTTGGCGAGCAGCAGGAAGGTGGCGGCGGCGGTGGCGAACGCCGGCAGCTCGGTGAGGCTGGGCCCCTTGGGGCCGCCGAGCAGCCGCCAGACGATGCCGGCGCCGGCCAGCGCCAGGATCCCCTTGGCGGTGGCGACCAGCACCCGCAGGATCGGCTTGCGGCCCACTGTGCCGGCCAGCAGCGAGGCGGCGCCGAACGCCAGCACGGCGGCGGCGATGCCCCAGCCGAGCAGCAGCGCGAAGGCGAACGGCTGCGCCATGGTGGCCAGGTCGCCGCCCTCGCCGGCGGGCAGCTCCAGGGGCATGTGCTCGCCGACCAGGATCAGGGCGGCGAAGAGGAGGAACTGGGCGGGGAAGTTGCCAGCCGCCCGCATCCCCGACGGGGACGCGAGCGCGAACAGGGTGAATCCGAGCGCCAGAACAGCGATCATGGTGACGCGGGCCCAGCGTGTGAGCCCGCGACGGGAGGACCCCAGCCGCTCGGATGAGGGAAGCAAGCCGTGCAGATGCAGGCTGCCAAGGCAGCCGATGGAGCGCCGCACCCCCTCACCCCCTCTGGATGATCCTGCCAGCTCAACTACTCAGTCACTATACTCAAACCTGACGAAGAGTCCAAGCATAGTGATCAAGTCCTACGTCAAGAGGCTGTCAAGATCGCCGTCATCATAAGCGGTGCCCGATGCTGCTCGTCTTGATCGTCGCCATAGGCACACTGCTTGTGCCACTTTTCGGCGGCCGCCTGTCGCTGCTGGCAGACGCCCATGTCCGCCTCGCCGGAGTGCTGCCGCTGGCGCTCGCCCTGCAGGTCCTCGCCGTCAACGTGCCGGGTGTCCCACAGCACCTCCGGCCTGTCCTCCAGGTCGCCTCCTATCCGGTCGGCCTGGTGTTCGTCGCCGCCAACTGGCGGCTGGCCGGGATTCCCCTGGTCGGCCTCGGCGCCCTCGGCAACCTGGCGGCGATCCTCGCCAACGGCGGCACCATGCCCGCCACGGCGGCAGCACTCGCCAGCGCCGGCCTGGCGGCCCATCCGCACCGCTACGCCAACTCCGCCGCCGTCGCCCACCCGCGCCTGGCCTTCCTCGGCGACCTGTTCTCGGTCCCGCGCCGGTTCCCGCTGCACAACGTCTTCAGCGTCGGCGACCTCCTGATCGCCCTCGGCGTCGTGGTCGCCGTCCACGCCCTCTGCGGCTCGCGGCCGCGCCTCCGCCTTCGAGGGCAGCGCCAGAAGGCGTGATCCCGGCGCGTTGTCGGCACGCTTCGCTACGCTTGATGGCGATCCATTCGTGAAGCATCCGCCCGTGCTTTAGGAGTTGCCGACTCGTGTCACGAATCCTGCTCGCCGTGCACGCCCATCCCGATGACGAGTCGTCGAAGGGGGCGGGAACGCTCGCCCGCTACGCCGACCAGGGCGTCCGGACGGTGATCGTCACCTGTACCGGCGGTGAGGCCGGCGAGATCCTCAACCCGGCGATGGACAAGCCGGGCAACCTGGAGCGGATGACCGAGCTACGGCGCGAGGAGCTGGCCAAGGCACTCGAGATCCTGAACGTCAGCGCCCACTACTTCCTCGGCTACCGGGACTCGGGCATGCCCGACACCGAGACCAACGCCCACCCCGACGCCTTCGTCAACGCCCCGCTCGACGAAGCGATCGGCCGGCTGGTGCGGATCATCCGCGAGGAGCGCCCGCAGGTGCTGGTCACCTACGACGAGAACGGCGACTACCCGCATCCCGACCACATCCGCACCCACGAGATCTCGGTGGCCGCGTTCGTGGCCGCCGGCGATCCCGGCCGCCATCCCGACGCCGGCCCGCCGTGGCAGCCGCTGAAGTTGTACTACCACGCCAGCTGGTCGCTGCACCGGTTGGAGACGATCCACGCCGGCGCGGCCGCCCGGGGGATCGAGAGCCCCTACGGCAAGTGGCTGGAAACGTGGGAGCGGGAGCGCGAGGAGGGCAAGGCGGCCGAGTGGCGCGAGCCGCGGATCACCACGCAGGTGGACGTCGGCGGCTGGCTGGAGCGGCGCCGCGACGCGCTGATCGCCCACGCCACCCAGATCGATCCGAACGGCTTCTGGTTCGCCGTCCCCGACCAGGTCCTGGCCGAGGTCTACCCGTGGGAGGACTACACCCTGGTCCGCTCGCTGGTGCCCGGCGCCGGCGCCAGCGCCGATGCCGACTCGGGGCCGGTGGAGCGCGACCTGTTCGAGGGCATCGACGCCGACGGCAACCCCCTGTGACCCACAACCGCATCGAAGCCGCCAAGATCGCCGAGCGCCACGCTGGCTGTGACGGCCCCCGGCGGGTCCGGCCTCTACAATTCCCAGGACCAGGGGTACCGCACGATGCCGGGCAACGGGGCCGCGGCCGCCCCCGATCCAAGGAGGCGCACCGCAATGCCCAAGCAGGCCCAGGACCAGGCCGCTGGCCAGGTCCACGACTCGATCCTCGACACCGTCGGCGGCACCCCGCTGGTGCGCCTGGCGCGGCTCGGGCGCGGGCTGGAACCGGCGCTGCTCGGAAAAGTGGAGTCCCTCAACCCCGGTGGGTCGGTGAAGGACCGCATCGGCCTGGACATGATCGAGCGGGCCGAGGCCGACGGGCGGCTCCACCCCGGCGGCACGGTGGTCGAGCCGACCAGCGGCAACACCGGCGCGGGCCTGGCGATCGTCGCCGCGCTCAAGGGCTACCGCTGCGTCTTCGTCATGCCCGACAAGGTCAGCCAGGAGAAGATCGCGCTGCTGCGCGCCTACGGCGCCGAGGTGGTGGTCACCCCGACGGCGGTCGCGCCGGACTCGCCGGAGTCGTACTACGCGGTCGCCAACCGCCTCACCGAGGAGATCCCCGGCGCGTTCCAGCCCAACCAGTACGCCAACCAGGCCAACCCGGCGGCGCACTACCGCACCACCGGTCCGGAGATCTGGGAGCAGACCGGCGGTGAGATCGACATGTTCGTCGCCGGGATCGGCACCGGCGGCACCATCACCGGCGCCGGCCGCTACCTCAAGGAACGCAACCCCGCGGTCCAGGTCGTCGGCGCCGACCCGGAGGGGTCGATCTACTCCCAGCCCGACGACGTCCACACCTACCTGGTCGAGGGCGTGGGCGAGGACTTCTACCCGGAGACCCTCGACCGGACGGTGGTGGACCGCTACCTGACCGTCTCCGACCGGGACTCGTTCGTGATGGCCCGCCGCCTCGCCCGCGAGGAGGGCATCCTGGCCGGCGGCTCCGGCGGCATGGCCGCCCACGCGGCCGTGACCCTGGCCAAGGACCTCGGCCCCGGCACGACCATCGTGGTGCTGCTGCCCGACACCGGCCGCGGCTACCTCTCCAAGGTCTTCAACGACGACTGGATGCGCGAGCACGGCTTCCTGCCACACCGCCGCGCCGCCGCCGTCGCCGACGTGCTCGCCGGCAAGGTCCACCACGACACCCCGCCGCTGGTCACCGTCGCCTCCCACCAGCGCGTCAGCGACGCGATCGACCTGCTTCACAGCTACTCGGTCAGCCAGCTCCCGGTGGTCTCCGGCGACGACCCCTCAGACCTCACCAGCGTGGTCGGCTCGGTCCAGGAGGGCGCCCTGCTGGAGCGCCTCTTCCGCAAGCCCGAAGTGCTCGACGCCCAGATCGTCGACGTGATGGAGCCCCCCTTCCCGCAGGTCCAGGAGCACCAGCCGGTCGAGGAGGCCTTCGAGCTGCTCTCCAAGGGCCGCTCCACCGCCGTCCTGGTCACCCGCCAGGGCCGCGCCGCCGGCGTGATGACCCGCTCCGACATCCTCGACTACCTCGCCACCCACCGGAGGTGACCGGATGCCACGCACCCAGCCCGCCAGCGACCTCGCCGCGCGCCTCGCGCCGATCGAGCTGCCGGAAGCCGGAACCGGGGGAGCGCCGCGGCGCCTCGGGACGCTGTGGGACCAGCGGCCGCTGCTGCTGGTCCACCTGCGGCACTTCGGGTGAATGTTCTGCCGCGAGCGGGTCGCGCAGTTGCGTGACCACGAGGGCGAGAT
>DASWDC010000322.1:0-6964 GCA_036395655.1 Actinomycetota bacterium
GTTCGGTATCGCGCACGGGATGGTGTACGGGGACGGCACCGCCTTTGGCGCAACCCCAGGAGGGTGGAGGACCGCAACGATGGAGGAGGCGCCCTCGTACCTCCATGGCTGGCTTGCCGGTTATTTTGCGGCGGACGGATCAGTCCAGAAGAAGGGAACCGCATCTCTCTTCTCTGCAAGTCGTGACAATCTTGAATTTGTAAGGACTCCCTGTTCCCACCTGGGGATCGGCACCTACGGCATCGGGGAGCGCTACCGCGTAGGGATGCGGCAGACAGAGGCAACTCCCCTCTATGATATGGCCTTTGTGAGCTCCACGTTACGCCCTGAATTCTTTGTGATAAAAGAGCATCGGAAGCGATTTAGCGACATGAAGCACAAGAGGGCCAGCCGCATCACCTGGAGGGTCGTTTCTGCCGAGCCCACCGACAGAGTCGAAGAGGTCTACTGTGCGGTGGTTCCTACCACCGAGTCGTTCGTGCTTGAGGACAACCTCCTCACCGGCAACTGCCGCAGCAAGATGGACGGCCTGGTCGCCGCCACCCGCCTCGCCGCCACCCGGCAGGAGGAGGCGGCCCTCGAGCTGGTCGGCTGGGCGCTCGACTCCGAGACGGGCTCGCGGCTCGACGCCCCGCCCGGCACCCGGGACGACGCCTGGGACCTGCTCGCCACCTCGGGCGAGGACTGCCCCGGGCAGAAGGGCTGCGGCTTCTTCAGCCGCTGCTTCGCCGAGCAGGCCAGGGAGCGGGCACGCGGGGTGGACGTGGTGGTCACCAACCATCACCTGCTGCTGCTCGAACTGGAGCTGCGGGAGCTCTCTGACGCCGCCGGGGTGATGCTGCCCGAGTCCGACGTGATCGTGATCGACGAGGCGCACCGGCTCGCCGACCACGCCTCCGACCTGTACGGGATCAGCGTGACCGCCGCGCGGGTCACCCGCGCCGGCGCCGCCGCCGACGCCGCCGCCAAGGTGGCGGGCCAGCACGGCGACTGGGCGCGCCGCCTCCGCGCCCGCTGGGAAGATCATGCCAGCGGCCTCCGCCCTGGCCCGGTCCTCCCCGGCTCCCGGGCCGCGGCCACCCTCGCAGCCGCCCTGCAGCCAGTGCGGGAGGAGGCCCGCGCGGCCGCTGCCTCGCTGCGGGAGCTGCCCGCCAGCGAAGAGCTGGGGGGTGGCATCCAGGCGGCCAGGCGACGCCTCACCACCCTCGGTCGCGACCTGGCCCGCCTGGCCGAATCCGCCGAGGCCGGTCAGGGCCCGGGGGCCACCGTCGCCGACCTCGCCATCTGGGTCGAGGAGCGCCGCGACGGCCGCGGGATCCGCTCGGCGCTGGTCGAACCCGGCGCGCGGTTGGAGGCGGTCCTGTGGAACCCGGTGCCCGCCACGATCGCCTGCTCGGCGACGCTGGCCATGGCCGGCAGCCTGGACGAGGCCGCCCGCGGGCTCGGCGCCGGCGCCCCGGACGCGCTGGTGGCCGATTCGCCGTTCGACTTCCAGCACAACGCCATGCTCTACGTGCCGCGCGAGCTGCCGCTGCCCAGCAGCGACCGGTTCCGTGACGCCGCCGAACAGGAGCTGCGCGCCCTGGTCGAGGCGTCCAGCGGACGCGCGCTGATCCTCTGCACCTCGTGGCGGGCGCTGGAGTCGTCTGCCGCGGCCCTCGCCCCCCTGCCCTATCCGCTGCTGGTGCAGGGCGACGACACCCCCGCCCGCCTCGCCGACCGCTTCCGCGACGAGGTGGCCAGCGTCCTGGTCGCCACCCGGACCTTCTTCGAGGGTGTGGACGTGCCGGGGGAGAGCCTGTCACTGCTGGTGCTGGACAAATTGCCGTTCCCACCGCCCGACGACCCGCTGCTCGCCGAGCGCGGCCGCCGCATCCAACGGCGCGGCGGCTCCAAGTTCACCTCGGTATGGCTGCCGATCGCGGCGGTCTCACTGCAGCAGGCCCTCGGCCGGCTGATCCGGACCGAGAGCGACCGCGGTGTCATGGCGGTGCTCGACCGCCGCCTGGCGGACGCCGGCTACAGCATGACCCTGCTCGCGAGCCTGCCACCCGCGCCGCTGACCCGCTCCCTCGACGACGTGCGGCGTTTCTTCCGTGACGGAGAGGGGGAAGCGCCGCGGGAGTAGCGTATGAAGCGCCTCTGAACCAAAGATCCGGAACCGCACGCCAGCGAGGGAGCCCAATGCCAACCCCAGAGGAGCGCCTGAAGGAACTCGGCATCGACCTGCCGCAGCCTGTTGCCCCGGTCGCCGCGTACGTGCCGTGCGTGCGCACCGGCAACCTGGTCTACGTCTCCGGCCAGGTGCCGCAGGTAGCCGGCGAGCTGCCCTGGAAAGGCCGCCTCGGTGCGGAGGTCAGCTTCGTCGACGGCGTGGCGGCCGCGCGGCAGTGCGCCGTCAACGTCCTCGCGGCGCTCAAGGCGGAGCTGGGGGAGCTGTCCCGCGTCCGCCGGGTCGTCCGCGTCGGCGGCTTCGTGGCCAGCGCCGCCGACTTCACCGACCAGCCGAGGGTGATCAACGGCGCCAGCGAGCTGTTCGGCGAGGTCTTCGGCGAGGCCGGCAAGCACGCCCGCGCCGCCGTCGGTGTGGCGGCCCTGCCGCTCGGCGTCCCTGTCGAGGTGGAGGCCCTGGTCGAAGTCGAGTAGTGGCGCCGCCGGCCGGCGTTCAGGCGCCTCAGGCCGAGAGCGCCTCGACCAGGTGCTCCTGGAGCCAGCCGAGATAGGCGAGGAGCTGCAGCTCGGGCGGCTGGCCGGGCAGGTCCACGGGGACGTCGAAGTCCTCGGTGATGCCGAGCCGCACCCCGAGGGCGAGGCGGACGTCGTTCAGCACCCCCAGCCATGCCGCCGCCTCCTCCTCGCTCAGCTCGACCGTCCAGCGCCGCGAGCTCACGTTGCCCCGGGCGAGGGTCTTGCTGACGAGCTCGAGCTGGTCGAGCTTGGTGCGCAGCAGGTCGTCGCGCATCAGCCGGTGGAACTCGGCGTCCTGCTCGGCGTCGGCCGGCTCCAGGTAGGCCGGTGGGAACAGGCGCCGCGTCACCGGATCGGCGCCTTCCCCGGTCTGGCTGGCCCGCTCGTCGCCGAGCAGCTCCCGCAGCTGCTCTGGCAGGTCATGGAGCAGCGAGACCTCCTCCAGGCTGAGGCGGAACCGGAGCCGGTTGCCGCCGATCCGCTTGAAGATCGCCACCGCCTAGCGGTCCTTCTGCATGGTCGCCCAGAGGCCGTAGCTGTGGAGCCGGTAGACGTCCAGCTCGGCCCGTTCCCGCGGCCCGCTGGAGACGACCGCCTTGCCCTTGTGGTGGACGTCGAGCATCAGTTTGGTCGCCTTCTCCTTGGAGTAGCCGAACAGCTTCTGGAACACGAACACCACATAGGACATGAGGTTGATCGGGTCGTTCCAGACGATGACGATCCAGGGGACGTCCGGCTCGGCGACGTCCTCTGGCTGCTCGGTGCGTTCTTTGGTTGGTGCTGTCGAGGCCATGCTCTATGGTTGCAAATCTCGAAGGCCACTGGAACTTGCCTGGCTGAAAGCAATCGAGCCGAAACCCCTCAGGAGGTCCACCGCATGACGACGAGCGATGCCCGCGACCCGATCGCCCTGCTCTCCCGGGCACTCGACCAGGCCGGCGTCATCATCGCCAAGGTTAGCCCCGACCAGGCGGCGCTGCCGACCCCGTGCCGTTCCTGGGACGTCCGCGCCCTGGTCAACCACGTGGTGCAGGACGTGCGGATGTTCACCGCCAGCGCGGGCGGCGCGGCGTGGCAGCCAGGCGACGAGGACCTCATCGGCGACGACTGGACCGGCACCTATCAGCATGCGGCCGAGGCGCTGCTCGGGGCCTGGCAGGCTCCGGGGATTCTGGACCGGACGTTGCGGCTGCCGATCGGGGAGGTCCCGGCCAGCTGGTCGGTTCACCAGCAGGTCACCGACCTGGCCGTCCACGCCTGGGACGTCGCCAAGGCGACCGGCCAGCCGACCAACCTGGACCCGGAGATCGGGCAGCTGTCGCTCGACTGGGCCAAGCGGAACCTCGCCCCCCAGTTCCGCGGTGACGAGGCCAGCGGCAAAGCCTTCGGCGACGAAGTCCCCGTCCCCGACGACGCGCCGCTCTACGACCGGCTCGCGGGATTCTTCGGTCGCGACCCGAACTGAGAGGCTGCCTCGAACCGCGAGCCTACGGTTCTCGGACCCGGCGCAGGTCGCCGGCTCGGGCGGTGACGCCGTGCTGGTCGAGGTATTCGAGCAGCGGGATGGCGGTCTTGCGGGTGGTCCCGAGCGCCTCCTTCGCCTCGCTGGCGGAGAACGGCCGCCCCGCCGGGAAGGCGTCGCGGAGCCGCCGGACCGCCTGGTCGAGCGTGGCGCTGCCGAGGTAGCGCCCGGGCGCGAGCGCCACCAGCACCCCGAGGCGCACCAGCACCACGAGCAGCCGGCGGTCGGCGCCGAGCGCGGCCAGCTCCGCCGCAGTCAGCACGCTGACGCCGCCCCCGCTGGCGGCTGCCTCGACCTTGGCGCGGACCGCCTCCTGGGCCGGGTCGAGCCGCACGCCATGGCCGGGGAGTCGCAGCTCCGCACGGTCCAGCAGCAGCCGCCCGGCCTCCACCAGCGCCTCCACCACCTCGGCGCCAGCCGCCGCCGGCCATCCGGCGCCGGCGCCCGCGGCCGCTGCCAGCGCGGCGCGCCGCGCCGCCGGCGCGGGCAGGCCGGCCGCGAGCGGCTGGTCGCGATGAAACCGCTCCACCGCCATGAGCACCGCCGCCTGCGCCGCCTCCCACGCCCGCGCCGACCACGCCAGGGTGCGGGACTGGACGGCGCCGCTCCCAATCGATCGGGTGAGGTCTCCGGAGCCCGTCAGCCGGGGGAGGTCGGCACGCGGGACCACCCCACGCTCGGCCAGCACGCAGCCGAGCAGACCGGCGCGGCCGGCGCCCTCCCGAGCCTCCAGCTCCTCCGCGCGCCGCACCCGCATGGCGGTGCCGTGGACGCCGCCCCGAGGGTCGGGGTCGAGGACCCGGCCGCCGCCGACGGTCTCGTCGCGGCCGCTGTCACGCAGCACCACCGGTTCGAGGAAGTCGAGCACCAGCGGCCGCTCAAAGTGGAGGCGGACCAGGGCCTCCTCGCCCGGCACGACTTCGCGGGCGTCGAGCGGCTGCAGGCGCACGGCCGTCTCCGCCGCCCCGGCGTAGAGCAGGTAGGCGCCGCGCGCCCGCAGCGGAGCGGAAGCGGCCGCCAGGCAGCGCAGGCGGCAGTCCGCCACCTGGGTGGGCGCCCACTGGCCGGGCAGCACCAGCACGTCGCCGCGCGCCACCTCGCCGGTGGCGACGCCCGCCAGGTTGACGGCCAGCCGGCGGGCCGGCTCCGCCCTGGCCAGCGGCGCGCCGTGGCCCTGCAGCGCGCGGATGCGCACCCGCCGGCCGGCCGGCAGCAGCGCAGCCTCAACGTCGGCGGTGAGGATCCCGCCTGACAGCGTGCCGGTCACCACCGTGCCGCTGCCCCGCGCTGAGAAGACCCGGTCCACCGGCAGCCGCGGCCTGCCCCGATCAGCTGGCTCGGCCGCCCGGTCGAGCGCCTGGTCGAGCGCCGCCCGCAGGGCGTCAACCTGTCGGCCCTGGCCAGGGCCAGGAGGCGCGGCGGCGGGCACGATCGCCGCGCCCTCCATCGTGGTGCCGCGCAACCGCTCGACGACCTGAACGGCGACCGCCTCGACGGTGGCCGGGTCGCACAGGTCGGCCTTGGTGACGGCGACCACGCCGGCGCGGATGCCGAGCAGGTCGAGCACGGCGAGATGTTCGGCGGACTGGGGCATCCAGCCCTCGGTGGCGTCGACCACGAACAGCGCGCAGTCGACCCCGCCGACCCCAGCCAGCATGTTGTGGATGAAGCGCTCATGACCCGGTACGTCCACGAAGCCGACCTCCCGCCCGGATGGCAGCCGGGTCCAGGCGAAGCCGAGGTCGATGGTCATTCCGCGTGCCTTCTCCTCGGCGAGCCGGTCGGGATCGGTGCCGGTGAGCGCCAGGACCAGCGCCGACTTGCCGTGGTCGACATGCCCGGCGGTCCCGATCACGTGACCCATCGATCACCTCCCGACCCATCGGGGGGCCCCGCGGCAGCCGTGGGATCGGCTGGCGGTGGTTCCGGCCGCGGGACCGTGCCCCCCGAACCCCCCGACCCATCGGGGGGCTCCGGCGTCAGCGCCCGGCGTAACGCCGTGGCGACCAGCTCGTCCTGCTCTGGAGGGACGGTGCGCAGGTCGATCACCACCCGCCCGTGCTCAGCTCGGGCGATCACCGGTGGGTCGCCGGCGCGGAGCCGAGCGAGCATGGCGTCCTCACCACCGGGACCGGCCTGCACCTCGACCAGGACGCTGGGCAGGCCCTCACCAGGGAGGCTGCCGCCGCCGGCCACGCTGGCCCCGTCGCGGAGCCGGGCAGCCGGGCCGAGCGCCGCCGCCAGTGCCGCCGCACGCGGCCGGAGGTCCTCGGGGCCGAGCAGCATGGCCCGCCACACCGGCAGCTCGTCCCGCCGCCCGGCGACGTGGGCGGCCAGGGTCGCCTCCAGCGCGGCGATGGTGAGCTTGTCGGCCCGCACCGCCCGCGCGACCGGATGACGGGCCAGCCGCCCGATCAGGTCCGCGCGCCCCACCACCAGCCCGGCCTGCGGCCCGCCAAGCAGCTTGTCGCCGGAGAACACGACCAGGTCAGCTCCGGCCCCCAGGCTGCCGGCAACCGACGGCTCCGCCCCGAACGAGCCGTCCAGCAGCCCAGAGCCAAGGTCGTGCAGCAGCGGCAGCCCGTGCTCATGCGCCAGCGCGGCGAGTTCGTCCAGTCCTGGACGTGTGGTGAAACCCTCCACCCGGTAGTTGGAGGGATGGACAGCGAGGACACAGCCAGTCGGCTCACCAGTGTCGAGCGCCCGCGCGTAGTCGTGCAGGTGGGTGCGGTTGGTGGTGCCGACCTCGACCAG
>DASWDC010000323.1:0-5026 GCA_036395655.1 Actinomycetota bacterium
CACGTTGACCGCGTCGACCAGCCCGCGCAGCCGCCGCGCGATGCGCCGCACCGGCTCCGGGTCCGGCGACCGGGGCGGGACCAGCTCGCCGGTGACCACGAAGCACCCCTGGTCCAGGAGTGCCCCGAGCCTGCCGAGACCGGTCAACCGCCCGGCCCCGCCAGGTCGTGGGCGGCGGTGACCGTGTTGGCCATGAGCATCGCCACGGTCATCGGCCCCACGCCGCCGGGCACGGGGGTGAGCGCGCCGGCCACCTCGGCGACCTCCGGGACGACGTCGCCGACCAGCCGCCCGCCAACGCGGTGGTTGCCCACGTCGACCACGGCCGCGCCCGGCTTGACCATCTCCGGGGTGATCATGCGCGGGATCCCGGCGGCGGCCACCAGCACGTCGGCGGCACGAGTGAACTGGACGACGTCACGGGTGCCGGTGTGGCACAGGGTCACGGTGGCGTTGGCCCCCGGAGCCTTGGCCGACAGCAGCACCGCCAGCGGCCGGCCGACCAGCAGGCCCCGCCCGACGATCACCACGTGGCTGCCCTCGACCGGTACATGCTCGCGGCGCAGCAGCTCGACGATCCCGACGGCGGTGCACGGCGCCAGGCCCGGGTCGCCGCGCAGCACCCGGCCTTCGTTCCAGGGATGCAGGCCGTCGACGTCCTTGGCCGGGTCGATCGCCTCCTGGACCCGAACCGGATCAAGCCCGGCGGGCAGGGGAAGCTGCACGATGATCCCGTGGACGACGTCGTCGGCGTTGAGTTCGCCCACCGCCGCGAGCACGTCGTCCTCGGTGGCGCTCGCCGGCAGGCTCACCCGCCGCGAGGCGATCCCCCACCGCTCAGCCGTCCGCTGCTTGGCGCCGACGTAGATGTGCGACGCCTCGTCGTCCCCGACCAGCACCGCCGCCAGGCCGGGCCGCCGCCCCAGCGCGGCCAGCTTCTCGACCTCCTCCATCGCCTCGGCCCTGATCTGGGCCGCAACCGCTTTGCCGTCCAGCACTCTCGCCGTCATGCCACCCTCTCCGCTCGACGCCCACGGGCCCATAGAGTAGAGCCGATCTCCGGCTCGCCGGCCACAACCGGGCAACCATGCACGGCCGCTCAACCGTCTGGCAGGCCCGGCCCGTTGGTCTAATGGCGGAAGTGGCGGCGGCCGGTGTGGAACATGGCGACGCCGGCCGCTGCCGCGGCGGCGGTGACCTCGTCGTCGCGGACGCTGCCGCCGGGGTGGGCGATGGCGCGGACCCCGGCGGCGGCGAGTGCCTCGACGCCGTCGGGGAAGGGAAAGAAGGCGTCGCTGCCGGCGACGGCGCCGTGTGCTCGGCCGGCGGCCTTGGCGACTGCGATGCGGACCGAGTCGACGCGGCTCTGCTGGCCCGCGCCGACGCCGACGATACGGCCGTCGCGGGCCAGCACGATCGCGTTGGACTTCACATGCCCCGCGACCGACCAGGCGAGCGCGAGGTCCTCCAAGGCGGCCTCGGCAGGCGGGTCGCCCGCGAGCTGCTTCCAGGTGGCGGGGTCGTCGGCGGTCCGGTCGGCCTCCTGCGCCAGCAGTCCCCCGGCGACCGTGCGGACCTGACGGGCGCTGGCCGGCCTGGCCAGATCGACCTGGAGCAGCCGCAGGGACGGCTTGCCGGACAGCACCACCAGCGCCTCCTCCTCGAAGGCGGGGGCGAGCACGACCTCGGTGAAGATCCCGGCGATGCGGGTGGCGGTGGCGGCGTCCAAGGGCCGCGACAGGCCCACCACCCCGCCGAAGGCGCTCACCGGGTCGCCGTCGAGCGCGGCGGCGTAGGCGTCCTCCAGCCGGTCCGCGAACGCCGCGCCGCACGGGTTGGTGTGCTTGACGATCGCGGCGAACGGCCGGTCGGCGTGCTCGGCGACCAGCGCCAGGACCGCGTCAGCGTCGAGCAGGTTGTTGTACGACAGCTCCTTGCCGGCGAGCTGCGCCGCCGCGGCGAGCCCCCACACGGGCCCGCCCTCCACACCGTAGAAGGCGGCGGCCTGATGCGGGTTCTCGCCGTAGCGGAGCCGCTGCCGGAGCCGCCCGGTGAGGACGAGCCGCTCGGGGAAGCCGCCGTCCTGGTCCGCGTCCTGAGGGCCGGAGGCCGGGGCCGTGGCGGCGAACCAGCCGGCGACCGCCGTGTCGTAGGCGGCGGTGCGGGCGAACGCCTTGGCGGCGAGGGCGCGGCGCTCCTCCAGGGTCGTCCCGCCGGCGGCCAGGGCGGCCTCGACCAGCCCGTAGTCGGCCGGGTCGCAGATCACCGCCAGCGAGGCAAAGTTCTTGGAGGCGGCCCGGAGCATCGCCGGGCCGCCGACGTCGATCCGCTCGATGGCGAGGCCCTCGGTGGCCGCGGGGTCGCCCGATGGGTCGAGCTCGGCGATTGTCTCCTCGAACGGGTACAGGTTCACCACCAGCAGATCGAACGGGGCGATCCCGGCCGCTTCGAGCTGTTCCACGTGCCCAGGCTGCCGCCGGTCGGCCAGCAATCCGGCGTGGACGCGGGGGTGCAGGGTCTTGACCCGCCCGTCGAGCATCTCCGGGAAGCCAGTGAGCTGCTCGACCCGGGTCACGTCGAGGCCATGGCCCTCCAGGGCCGCCGCCGTCGAGCCGGTCGAGACCACCTCGATCCTCGCGCCCGAGAGCGCGGCGGCCAGCCGCTCCAGCCCGGCCTTGTCGAACACCGAGACCAGCGCCCGGCGCAGCGGCTGACGGTGGGCCCGATCCCTGTCGTTCACGCTGTCTCTCCTCCGCTTCCTTCGACGATGGTGGTCCGCCGGCCGTTCACCCGGACCCGGCCATGGGCGAGCAGCTGGACCGCGCGCGGCAGCAGCTGATGCTCCTCCCGCTTGATGCGCTGGTGCAGGCTGGCCTCGTCGTCGCCGTCCTCGATCGGGACCGCCGCCTGCAGCAGCACCGGGCCGTGGTCGACCTGCTCGTCCACCAGGTGGATGGTGCAGCCGCTCAGCCGCACCCCGTAGGCGAGCGCCTCCCGCACCGCGTGCGCGCCCCGGAACGCCGGCAGCAGGCTCGGATGGGTGTTCACGATCCGGTTCGGGAACGCCCGGATGAACTCTGGTCCCAGGATCCGCATGAACCCCGCCAGGCAGACCACGTCCGGGCGGGCAGCCGCCACCACGTCCCTGACCGCCCGGTCGAACGCCCCCCGGTCAGGATGGTCGGCCAGCCGCACCACCGCCGTGGCGATCCCCACCCGCCGGGCACGCTCCAAGCCCCCCGCCTCCGCCCGGTCGCTGACGACCAGGACAACGGCGGCACCGAACTTGGGATCGGCCGCCCGGTCGATCAGCGCTTGGAGATTGGAGCCGTCGCCGGAGATCAGCACGACGACTCGCTTCACCGAGCTCCTCCTCGCGTCCTTGCGTCCTTGCGCCGCGCTCCCGGCACGGCGGGAGCCGATGGTACAGGTGTGCCAGATGGGCGCGAATCTGCTGGCACAAGCGCCCTGAAGGGGAAGATGCCGACTGGCTTCCTGTGCCGGTCAGGCGGGTAAGCCGTAGACTCGGGCGGTATTGGTATCCGCACTGTGGAGCGTACGAAAGGCTGAGGTGGACACCGCTCGAACCGTCGTGACGAGGGTGGGAGCCAAGCGGTCGCGCTCGCTGCCGGAGCAGCTCGGGTTCGTCGGGCTAGGCGCCGCCGGGGCGTCGTTCGCCTACCCGGCGGTGCACCAGGCGACCGGCCTGGGCGTGTTCTGCCCACTGCGGACCCTCACCGGGATGCCCTGCCCGGCGTGCGGGATGACCACCGCGGCGACCCGCCTCGCGGCCGGAGACCTGCACGGCGCGCTGGCCGCCAACCCGTTCGTCCTGGTCCTGGCAGGCCTGACGTTGTTCATGGCGGTGCTGCTGGCCTTGCGCGGCGGGGGCCTGGCGCCGCCCCCGGTGGCATGGTCTGTAGGGAGGCAGCGCGCCGCGAAGGCCGCCGTGGTCATGTTGGCCGCCGGGAGCTGGCTGTTCCAGCTGCACCGCTTCGGCTGGATCTGAGCCGGCGCGGCCCGGCGGCCCTCGTCCGGCAGGCGACCAGCAAGCAGTGAGCAAGCATGAGCAGGCGATGAGCGAAGATTGGCGATCAGGAGGAGTCGATGTCTGAGGGAACCTCGCCGCGGGACCCGCGTGAGCGCCCGCCGCCTCCGCCACAGCCGCCTCCAGGCTGGGGACCGCCAGGGCCAGGATCCGGCCAGGGATGGGGCCCACCACCACCCCAGCAGGGCTGGGGGCAGCAGCAGAACTGGGGCGGCCAGCAGGGCTGGGGGCAGCAGCCACCGGGCTGGGGCCAGCAGCCACAGGATGGGTCGGGCGGCTTCTCCGAGAACGTCGCCGGCGGGCTCACCTACCTGGTGGCGTTCGTGATCCTGCTGCTCTCCGGCCTGATCTCGTTCCCAACCCGGATCATCCTTGCCATGGTGCCCTGCGGGGTGGGCTTGGCGCTGGTCTTGACCGATCGCCGCCGGGAGGTCCGCTTCAACGCCCTCCAGGGGACCCTGCTCTGGGTGATCATGGTCGTGGCAGAGATCGGCCGCCACACCGCGGCGAGCCTCTGGACCCTGCCCATCATCGTGGGGTCCGCCGCCGCAGAGATCGCCCTCTTCGTGGTGCTACTTGGGCTCATGGCCGCCGCTTTCCAGGGCCGTCACCTGAAGTTGCCCGCAATCGGCGATTTCGCCGAGCGGCAGGCGAGCGGCCATGGTGGAGGTCACAGCCCACGCCAGGGTCCCGGACCGGGACCGCAGGGCTGGGGTGACCCACGATGAGCCAGCGTCAGGACCAGAGCCAGGACGGCTCACGCAACGGGTCCCACGCCAACAACGCGGCCCCCCCACCTCCGCCGCCAGCCAGCTACGGGCAGCCTCCGCCCCCCCACGCCGACACCGGCTTCGACGTCGTCGACCAGCCAGGCACCTTCATGGGACGCCAACTGGCAAGCTGGGCTGAACGCTTCGGCGCCTCGCTGATCGACGCGCTGCTGATCGTCTCGCCGGCGCTGGCCGCGATGATCTATTT
>DASWDC010000324.1:0-10011 GCA_036395655.1 Actinomycetota bacterium
GTCGCGCAGGCCGTCGCCGATGAAGTTGATCGTCAGCGCGATGATGATGATCATCAGGCCGGGGAAGTAGAACAACCACGGCCGGGTCTGCGCCGCCGACTGCCCCGTCTGGACCAGCAGCCCAAGCGAGGTGTCCGGCGAGTGGACCCCCAGGCCGACGTAGGAGAGGGCGGTCTCCAGCAGGATCGCGATCGCCACGATGACGGTCGCGTTGACGATGATCGGCCCGGTGGTGTTGGGCAGCAGGTGGCGGAAGATGATCCGCCGGTCGCTGGCGCCGAGCGCGCGGGCCGCCTCGACGAACTCCTTCTCGCGCAGCGACAGGAAGCTGCCGCGGACCACCCGGGCGATGGTGGTCCACTGCAACGCCGCCAGCACGAACGGGATCACCAGCCAGCTGCCGCCGGTGGCGATGTGCGCCAGGACCGCGAGGACGGCGAACAGCGGGACGGTCAGCACCAGGTCGGTGAAGCGCATCAGCGCCGAGTCCATGACACCGCGGTAGTAGCCGGCGACCGCCCCGAGGGTGGCCCCGAAGGTGGTCGACAGCAGCGTCACCAGCAACGCGATCTGCATCGAGCGCTGCGCCCCGCGCAGCACCAGCGCCAGCTCGTCCCGGCCGATGTCGTCGGTGCCGAGCGGGTTGTGCAGCCACGGCCCGTGGCTCGGCGGCGAGGTCGCCGGGGAGTCGAACTTGTACTTCCAGAAATGGCCGTCGAACAGGGAGGTGAACACCAGCAGCAGGAAGATCACCAGGCTGGCCACGGCCATCTTGTGGGCGAGGAAGCGCCGCAGGACCAGCTGCCACTGGGTCCGCGCCTCGACCGTGAATTCCCGGTCGGGCATCGCCGCCCCGGCGGCGGCGCCCGGGGGCAGGGTCGGCGTGCGGTCAGCCATAGCGGATCCTCGGGTCGAGCACGGCGTAGAGCACGTCCGCGAGCAGATTGAACAGGATCACGATGATGGCGGTCACCATCAGCCAGGCCAGCACGACGTTCACGTCGCCGATGGTGACCCCGTTGATCAGCAGCTCGCCCATGCCGTGCCAGGAGAAGACGTTCTCGGTGATGACCGCGCCGCCGAAGAGCGCGCCGATGTCGATCGCGGCCACGGTGACCAGCGGGATCAGGGCGTTGCGCAGCGCGTGGCGGAGCATCACCCGCGAGCGCGACAGCCCCTTCGCCCTGGCCATCCGGATGTAGTCGCTCGACAGCACCTCGAGCATGCTGCCGCGCTGGTAGCGGCTCCAGGACGCGAAGGTGATCAGCGCCAGCGTGACCGTCGGCAGGACCAGGTGCCCGGCGTAGTTGCCGAGCCGCTGCACGAGGTTGCCGGCCAGGTTGGGAGTCTGGTCGCCGACGGTGAAGAACACCACCCTGCCGAGCGCCTGGTTGACCCTGATCGCCAGGAACTCCTTGAGCAGGGCGGCGAGCCAGAACACCGGCATCGACAGGAACAGGAAGCCGAAGAAGGTGAAGGTGTAGTCGGTCGGCGTGTACTGCTTGACGGCGCTGACCACGCCGACGCCGACGCCAAGGATCAGGGCGAGGAGCATCGCCAGCGAGATCATCCGCAGGGTGACCGGGAGGCGCTGGCCGAGCAGGGTGCGAACGTCGCGGCCGTCGAGGGTGGTGCCCATGTCGCCGCGGACGAAATGGGAGATCCAGATCCCGTAGCGGACCGGTTCCGAGCGGTCCAGGTAGAGCGCGTGCTCGCGCGCCTTGATGACCTCCTGGGGCACCGGCGGCTGGCGGCTCTTCAGCTCGGAGAGCGGGTCGCCGGAGTTGGCCACCAGCAGGAACACCAGCACTGAGGAGAGCAGCACCACCGGTATGGAGATGAGCAGCCGGCGGATGACGAAGCTGACCATGGCATCCCTCTTGCCGTGCGGACCGCCTGTGCGTTGCCGTTCCCGTCCTGGTCCCAGTTCCCGTGGCGCGGGCCGGTGGCGATCCGGCCCGCGCCATCAGGGTCTCAGGGTGAAGGCCTACGCCTTCTGTGCCCAGCTGGTGGCCTGGGTGAACGGCCCGTACTGGCTGGTGTTGTCCACGATGTTGGTGAAGGTGTTGCGCCAGGCGATGAAGGTCGGCTTCTGGTACAGCGGGATGGTCGCCATGTCGTTCCAGATCTGCTGGTCGATCTGGTTGCCGAGCGCCGCCGACTTGGCCGGGTCCAGCTCGGCGATGGCCTGGTTGAACAGCGAGTCGATCTTGGGGTCCGACAGCTTGCCGTAGTTGCCGCCGCCGCCGGTCCGGTAGATGTCGTGGTTGTTGGAGATGGCGAAGGGATTGCCGACCCAGGCGAAGTCGGCAACGTCGTAGTTGCCCTTGGGCAGCCAGTCGCCGAAGAAGGTCTTGGAGACCACGTTGGCGATGTCGACCTTGATGCCGATGGCCTTCATCTGCGACTGGAACAGCACGCCCTGCTGCTCGCGGAGCTGGTTGCCGGCGGTGGTGGAGAAGCGGACCTCCAGCCGCTTGCCACCCTTGGCGAAGTAGCCGTCGGAGCCCATGGTGTAGCCGTCGCCCTGCAGCAGCGCCTTGGCGGCGTTGACGTCACCCTTGCCGTAGTTGCCGGAATGGTCCTCGTAGTACTGCTGCCCGCTCAGCCAGATGCGGTTGCCCAGCACCGAGGCCTTGTCGCTGAACTGCTTCACCGTGCGGTTGACCAGGTCCTCGCGGTTGAGGCCGGTGGCGATCGCCTGGCGGACCTTCAGGTCACCCAGGAACTGGTTCTTGAAGTTGAAGTCCAGGTGCTCGAACGACAGCCCGAAGTTGATCTGCGAGGTGACGTCGGGCAGCGCCTGGACCTGCTTGACCTCGTCGATCTGCGGCTGCGGGTAGATCAGGTCGACCTCGCTGTTCTGCAGCGCCTGCGGCTGGGCGGTCGACGCCGGCAGGAAGCGGAACACGATCTGGCCGAGGTGCGCCTTCTGCCCGAAATACTGGTCGTTGCGCTTCAGGGTGAGGCTGTTGCCGACGGTGTAGCTCTGCACCACGAACGGGCCGGCGGAGGGGATCTTCTCCGGGTTCTTGTCGATCCCGTCGTTCCACTGCTGCACGTCGGAGCCGGGCAGCGACTTCATGTAGTGGGCCGGCAGCATCTGGGTGAAGACGTTCTTCCAGTCGGCGAACGGCTTGGAGTAGACCACGGTGACGGTCTTGCCGTTGTCGGAGCCGGTGACGCTCTTGATGTTGGCGTAGCCGGTGGTGTCGGCCACGTCGAACTTCGGGTTGGTGCCGTTCTGGTGCTGCCACGCGTAGATGAAGTCGTCGGCGCTGAACGGGGTGCCGTCCGACCAGGAGGCGTTCGGCTTGATCTTGTAGACGATCGTCTCGGGGCTCTGCTTGGTCAGGTCCGCCGATGCGAGCAGGTCGCTGTTGAGGTGCACGGTGAGGTCCGGCGCCACGTTGAAGGCGTTGGGGAACATGTTCACGGTGATGTTCAGCACCGAGGTGCCGTGGTCCTTGGAGGTGTTGTTGTTGAAGCCCGTGGGCTCCTGGTCGGCGGCGTAGTTGAGGCTGCCGCCCTCCTTGATGCCCCCGCCGCTGGTGCCGCCGCCTCCGTTGCCCTTGTTGCTGGAGCACGCCGCCGCGATCAGCGCGAGCCCGAGCAGGGGCAGCAGCCACCTGCTTGATCGTCGACCATGCATTTTATGCGACCTCCTCGGCTGGAATGCCGTTGCCCACCTGACGGAATTGTGGTGGTCGTAACGCTGGGGGGTTGTTCCCGGCCTACAAACGTTTGGGCGACGATGCCGCCAATCGGCCGCATCGTACGACAAGCCTTCTACCTGCGTTCATAAGAATTTCCTCAGACCAGTGGCCACGGATACGGCCGGCGGCCCACCGGGTGGGGGAACCTGCCACTGCGGGTGAGCTGCTCGGTACGCTCGGTGAGCGCCTCGATTTCCGCCGGAGCGAGGATCCCGGTGAGCCGCTCGCCCAGCTCGCCCTCCAGCGCGGCGACCAGGCCCCGCAGGTCGTCGAGGAGCCGCCTGGCCAGCCGCTGGCCGGCGAAGTCCCACAGGACCGTCCGCAGCTTCGGCTCGACATGGAAGCAGACGCCGTGGTCGATCGCCCAGACCCGGCCGCCGCCCGAGCCCTGGGAGCGGTCGTCCAGGCAGTGGCCAGCCTTGCGGTCGGCGTTGTTGATCACCACGTCGAAGGCGGCGATCAGCGGCATGGTCGCGTCACCGCGCTCGACCAGCTCGAAGGCGGTCACCTCCAGGTCGGCGTCCACGAACCGCTGCAGCGACCCGACCCCGAAGGGGCCGTCGTCGCGCGCCACCGTCAGCGGCACCAGCCCCCAGCCGAGCTGCTCGCTGACCAGGTAGGCGGCCACCTCGCGGCGGTAGAGGGTGCCCTCGGGGAAGTCCCACAGCGGCCGCTCGCCCCGTGCCGGCTTGTAGACCGCGAGGCTTTCCAGGCCGTCGTGGCAGATCTTGGCGAGCATGGTGGCGTTGGAGGCCCAGGGGATGCGGCCGAGCACCTCCAGCTGGCCCTCCTCCAGCAGCGCACGGACACGGCCGTCATCCTCGGGCAGGGGGAGGGGGAGGGGGACCGGCGGGGGCGCTGCCACGGAAACCTCAGCTCAGGCCAGGGTCGGGCGGTGGCCGTTTTGCGCCGGGCAGATGTGGCCGGTCGGGTCGAGCGGGTTGCCGCACAGGGGGCAGGGCCGCCGGCCCCGCTCCACCACCTGGCTGCCGTGCCGGGCGAGCACCCGGAGCTGCGGGCGCGTCACCCAAAGCCGCACCTCCCGCGGCTCGCGCTCCAGCGCCGCCTCGAGCTCGCCCTCGAGCTCGAGATCGAGTTCGAGGGCGGCCTCCTGCTCGTCGCCGGTGTCGGGCAGCAGCTCGGTGGCGACCACCAGGATCCGGTCGCGATCGGGGTCGTAGGTGATCGCCAGCTGGCCGACACGGAAGTCCGGCTCGAAGGGCTCGGCCAGAGACAGGTCGCTGGCCTCGGCCGCGCGGACCTCCTCCGGGTCCTCCGGCCGGTCAGCCGCGAGCTCCGGCAGCCAGGCGATCAGCCGCTCGGCCAGCACCCGCACCTGCTCCTTCTCCACCAGCAGGGTCACCTGCTCCGGCCCGGAGGCCGCCTGGATCAGGAAGGTCCGCTGCCCCGGCTCGCCGACCGCGTCGGCGGTCAGCCGGGTGACCGGATCCAGATCACGGCTGGCCATCGACAGGATCCTCCAACAACCGTAACTGCTCCGGCTGGGGCGGCTGGGGCGGCACCTCCAGAGCGGTGTCGTCAAGTCCGACGTCGTTCAGCCGCAGCAGGTACGGCAGCGGCGCGAACCCGAACGCGGTCAAGCTCGCCGGCGCCACCACCAGCCGCTGGTACTGGTCCAGATGCATCCCCAGGTAGTGGGCGGCGACCGCCTTGATCACGTCGGCGTGGCTGCACACCGCCACCGTCTGGCGGGGATGCGCCGCCCGCAGCCGCTCCAGCGCCGCGACCGCGCGGGTCTGCATCTCGTAGAGCGACTCGCCGGGCAGCTCCCCGTCGGGGAAGCGCATCGCCGACGGGTTCCCCTGCACGACGCGCCACAGCGGCAGCTTGGCCAGGTCGCGCAGCGCCCGGCCGGTCCAGTCGCCGTAGCGGACCTCGCCGAGGTCGGGGGCGACGGTGACCTCCAAGCCCTTAACGCTTGCGACCGCCGCGGCGGTCTCCTGGCAGCGTTCCAGCGGGCTGGCGTAGAGCGCGTCGATCTTCAGCGGCGCCAGCCGCTCGGCGAGCGTCTTGGCCTGCTGGCGGCCCTGTTCGGACAGGTGGAGGCCGGGCAGCCAGCCCGAGAGCCGCTTGCCGGTCTCCTCGGTCACCGCGTGTCTGAGCAGCAGCAGACGATCCATCTAGTGAGTGTAGCGAGAGGGGCTGGCATTATTCGTGGAGGATCCGCCCCTCCATGCCGCCCGCCACCGTCACGATCTGGCCACTCACATGGCCGGAGGCGGTGTCGGACGCGAGCAGCACCACCTGTGTGGCGACGTCGGTGACGGTGGCGAGCTTGCGCAGCGGCATCGTGCGGGTGACGCGCGGGACCAGGGTGGGGTCCTCCAGCGCCGCGCGGGTCATTGGGGTGCGGACCCAGCCCGGGCAGACGGCGTTGACGCGGCCGCGCGGGGCGATCCGCACGATCTCGTTCTTGAGGGAGCGCACCAGGCCGAAGATGACCGCCGACTTGGCGGCGGCGTAGTCGGCGTGGTCGGCCTCGCCGAAGATCCCGGCGGTCGAGCCGATGAACACCAGGTTGCCGTGCTCCTGGCGCTGGGTTTCGAGCTGGCGCAGGAACGCCCCGGCGGCCAGGAAGGCGGCGGTGAGGTCGACCCGCAGGGTGGCCTCGATCCGCTCCGGGCTGAGCCGCCACAGCGGCAGCGGCTCCGGCGGCCACACCCCGGCGCAGTGGACCAGGATGTCGAGCCCGCCGAAGGCGTCGGAGGCGGCACTGACCGCGGCCTCCGCGCCCTCCACCGTGCCGAGGTCGCCACCGACCGCCACCGCGCTGGGACCGGGGCCGGGCCCGGGGCCGGGGAGCTCGGCGGCGAGGCGTTTGGCGGCCTGCTCGTTGCGGTGGTGGTGGACCGCGACCAGCGCCCCCTCGGCGGCGAGGGCGCGGCAGATCCCCTGGCCGATCCCGCCGGACCCGCCGGTGCAGAGGACGCGCTTGCCCTCCAGGCCCAGGTCCATCGATCAGCCGCCCGTCGGGGCGGCGGCCGGGGCTGGTTCCGGCGGTGTGCCGAGGCCGTTGCGCGAGGCCCAGGCGGCGATCTCGGCGCGGGAGGTCATGCCGAGCTTGGCGAGGATGTTGGAGACGTGCACCGAGGCGGTCTTGGTGGAGATGAACAGCCGCCGGGCCATCTCGCCGTTGGAGAGGCCCTCGACCAGCAGCGCGGCGACCTCGCGTTCGCGCGCGGTGAGCACGTCGGGGCCCGCGACCGGCTGGCCGTCGCCGAGGCGGCGCAGTAGCGCCCTGGTCTCGTCGCGGCGCCAGCCGGGCCAGCGCTCCAGCAGCCGGCTGGCCTGGCGGGCGTGCTCGCGCGCCTCGGCGTGGCGGCCGAGCGCGAGCAGGCAGCGGGCCGCGCCGAGGTGGCAGTCGGAGCGCAGGTGCGGGATGCGGTAGCCCTCCAGCCCGGCGGCGCGCAGGTAGCCCTCGGTCGCGGCGGCCAGGTCGCCCTCAGCCTCCAGCAGGGCGGCGTTCAGGTGGACCCGGAGTGGCAGCCCCTCGACCCAGGCGCGGTCTTCCGGGCTGCTCGCGGTCACGCCGGTCAGCTCGTCGGCTCTGGCGAGCATCGCCCGCACCTCCGCCGCTGGCAGACCGGCGCGACCGCGTCGATCAGCCCGATGTTGGGTTCGGGGCCGAGGCCCCACCACCAGGCGGCGACCTGCGCGTCCGCCTGGGCGCACGCGGCGCGGGCAGCGTCGAGATCGCCGCGGCGCGCGGCCAGCGAGGCGCAGATCGCCCAGAACCACACCCGGTCGCACTCCTGGGAGGCGGTGAGCATCATCTCGCGGCTTCGTCCCAGCAGCTCCTCGGCCGCTGGCAGCTCGCCGCCCTCGATCCGCAGGACCGCCTCGTAGGGGTCGAGGAGGAACTCGAAGACGCTGCTCGGGTTGCGCGTGCGGGTCAGGCGCCGGCCCTTGGCGATCGCGGTGAGGGCGGCGTGCCGGTCGCCTTCCATGACGTGGATCTCCGACCGCCGGATCGCCAGCCCGACGTTGTCGGCGGCGTGGCCGGCTCGTTCCGAGGCGGCGCGGAGCTGCCGGTAGACCTGCCAGCTCCGCTCCAGCGGCCAGGACTGCACCTGGTTGACCATCAGGTTCCACAGCGCCCGGTGCAGGGTCAGGTCGAAGTCGGCCGCCTCCGCCTCCGCCACCGCACGCTCCAGCAGGGCGAGGCCCTCCTCCCGGCGTCGCCGGCTGGGCGGGCCGTTGGGTTCCACCATCGCGGTGCCCTTGTTGACCTGGGCGGCGAGCAGGACGGAGCGCGGGCCGACCCGCTCGGCCAGGGCGATCGTATGATCGGCCCACTCGATCGCGGCGGTGGCGTCGTCGGCCAGCATGTACGCCTCCGAGACCCGCGCCTGCGCCCGCGCCAGCAGCGGTGAGGGGCCGAGCCGCCGCGCCGCCTCCAGCGCCTGCCAGACGCACTCCCACTGGCGGTCGGGGTGGTGCGCCTCCCAGTGCACCCGGGCGAGGTGGATCAGGACGGCGGCTTGGTCCTCAAGGTCGCCGCGCTGCCGGGCGACCTCCAGGCGGCGCTCGCCGTGCTCGACGGAGACGTCCAGCAGCCCGATCAGCCAGGCGGCCTTGGACGCCCAGGCGAGCAGCGCCGGGTCGTCGGGAGCCTCGGCGAGGCCGTGCTCGGCCAGGCGCAGCGCGTCGACGCTGGCACCGCGGCAGACATAGGCCTCCGCGCCGGCGCGGGCCGCGGCGACCAGCTCCTCGCCACGGCCGGCGCCCTGGGCGTGCCAGACGATCGCGCTCCAGTCGTCGGAGCCGGCCTCCTGCAGCGCGGCCAGCGCCTTCTCGTGCAGCCGGCGGCGCTCCCGGCCGAGGAGCTGCCCGGCGATCGCCTCGCGGGTGAGGGCGTGGCGGAAATGGAACACGTCCTGCTCCCGCTCGGCCAGCAGGTCCTCCCTGACCAGGCGGCGCAGCGCCTCGATCAGCTCTTGCTCGCTGCGGCCGGCGACGCTGGCGAGCAGATCGAAGGGGATCCGCTCGCCGAGGATGGCGGCGGTCTCGGCGACCTGGCGCTCCGGCGGCTCCAGGTCGTCCAGGCGGCGCAGCACCGCCTCGGTCAGGTTCCACGGCAGCGGCAGCGACGCCAGCCGCTCCGGTGCCGCGGTGGCGTCGCTGCCCTTGAGGTCCTTGGCAGCGGTGGCGAGCAGCTCCTCCAGGAAGAAGGGGTTGCCGCCGGTGCGGCGGTGCAGCGTCTCGGCCACCCGGAAGGGGACCGGGCCGCCGTGGACCGCCTCCACCAGCTCGTGGACCTGCGCCTGGTCGAGGCGCTCCAGCAGGATGCTGGTGACCGGGCGCTGGCGGTCCAGCTCGGCGAGCAGCTCCAGCATCGGGTGGCGGCGGTCGACCCCTTCTGGCCGGAAGGTGCCGATCAGCAGGACGTCGAGGTCAGCGGTGAGGGCGAGGCGGCCGAACAGGGCGACGCTCTGGGCGTCGGCCCAGTGAAGGTCCTCGAAGACCAGCAGGGTGGGTGCCAGCTCCCGGATCAGGTCGACGGCGGTGCCGAGCAGCTCCTCCTGGCCATACTCGCGGTCGCGCTCCCGGTCGCACGCCAGCCGCGGGGCGATCGGGTAGAGCATCATCCGCAGGGCGTCGTCGCGGTCGGCGAGCCGCGCGGGCACCGCCTCCCAGTCGCGCACCTCGCTGGCGACCGCCTCGCGCAGCAGCTGGAAGGGCCGGCCGGGCATCCCCTGGCCGGCCTGGCCGCCGAGCACCAGCGCGTCCGGGTCCGGGTCGAGGCCGGCGATCAGCTCCTTGAGCAGGCGCGTCTTGCCGATGCCCGCCTCGCCGCTGATCAGGGCCACGCGGGCGTCAGGGACCGAGCGGGCGGCGAGCAGGCGGCGCAGGCGCGCCAGCTCGCTGGCCCGCCCGACCATGACCGGGCTGAGCCCGTTCCGACCTGCCAGCATACCTGGCAGGTTACCAGGCATTTAGGACACTCGCGCCGCCATCGCGCGGCTTGCTCAGGCGCTCTTCGCGCGCGGCGAAAGGCGGCCGGCGCCAGCCCCAGCGCTCGCGCCCGGGCTTGGCGCCGGGCTTGGTGCGGCACGGCTCCGCAGGCTCAGGAACCGTCTGGCGCCCTTGCGGGCCGCCTTCTGGTTCCGGGCCAGGCGCCGGGCGCGCGCGTCGTCGAACAGGCCGCGGCGGCGTTCTTCCGCGAGCACGCGGGTCAATTCGGGGTGGTACTGCATCATGCTGCTCCTTCGATGTGCTTGATGGCTTCCTGTGGTGCCACGATGCGCGTCTGAGGTAGCCCGTCGCATCGGGC
>DASWDC010000325.1:0-13666 GCA_036395655.1 Actinomycetota bacterium
GCGAAGGTGGCGGGCCCGGCGAAGCGGGGGACGGCGCGGGCGTCGGCTGGGCCGAGCGGCGCCTGGGTGGGCGGGTCGTTCAGCTGCCGGCCGACCATGCAAGCGGGCGAAGCAATGCCGTCCATGGGAGGCCGGCAGAGCCCGTGCCGGGCGTCCTCGTCACGGAAATGGCGGGGATCGTGCCCTTGGCGGTGCTCGGTCACCGTCTGCCCCTTTCGCTCCAGGTCGGAGGCCGCGGCGTGGCTGCTGCTCGGTTCGCTCAGCCCGGTGTCGAGCGTATCAAGCGGCCAGGCCGCCGGGGACGGATGGTGCTGGCGGCGCCGAGGATGGCGGCGACGATCTCCTGCTGGCTGGTGTCGGTGATGCGGTAGTCGCCGGCGTTGCGGCCGAGCCGCAGGACGACGGCGCGGTCGGCGACGGCGCGGACGTCGGCGAGGTTGTGGGTGACCAGGACGACCGTCAGCCCCTGGTCGCGGAGGCGCTCGATCAGGTCGAGCACGTGGGCGGTCTGGGCGATGCCGAGCGCGGCGGTCGGCTCGTCGAGGATCACCAGTTTGGGGTGGCCGAGCAGGGAGCGGGCGATGGCGACCGCCTGGCGCTGCCCGCCGGAGAGGCTGGCGATCGGCGCGTGGACGTCCGGGAGCTGGATCGAGAGCCTGCCGAGCAGCTCACGGGCCTGGCGCTCCATCGCGGCGGCGTTGAGGACCCCGGCGGTGCCCTCCTCGGCGCCGAGGAACAGGTTGGCGACCACGTCGAGGTTGTCGCACAGCGCCAGGTCCTGGTAGACGGCCACGATCCCGAGGGCCTGGGCGTCGTGGGGGCGCCGGATGGCCACGCGGCGGCCCTGCCAGCGGATCTCGCCCGAGTCTGCCGGCTCGACGCCCGCCATCACCTTGACCAGGGTCGACTTGCCGGCGCCGTTGTCGCCGACGAGGGCGACCACCTCGCGGGGGTAGAACCTCAGGTCGACGCCCGTGAGCGCGTCGACGGCGCCGAACCGTTTCGAGATCCCTGACAGCTCCAGGACAGGCCCCCCGCTCATGCCATCAATCCTTCCACCTCCACTGGATCTCCGCAGGGGATGCCTGCTTGTGTTGACTTCAACGCTTGTAAGCTAATCATGCATGATGGAGCGGGAGGTGACATGACGGCTGATACCGCGTCAACACCGGGATCGCAATCGGCCTTGCGCCGGGCGAACCAGCTCCGCGTGCTCGGCGCGATCCGGATGGCGGGGGAGCCGACCCAGGCGGAGATCGCCCGGCTCACCGGCCTGTCGGCCGCCACTGTCTCCAACATCGTGCGTGAGCTGCGCGAAGTCGGCACGGTGGTAGTCAGCCCGACCTCGTCGAGCGGCCGCCGCGCGCAGAGCGTCGCGCTGCTCCGGCCGGTCGGGGTCAGCGTCGGCGTCGACCTCGGCGCGTCGCACCTGCGGGTCGCCATCAGCGACCTCGGCGAGCGGGTCGTCGCCGAGGAGACCATCGCCTACGACGTGGCGGCCAGTGCCGAGCGAGGCATCCGCCGCGCCGTCTGGCTGGTCGAGACGCTGCTGACCCAGACGCGCGTGGACCGCTCGCAGGTGATCGGCGTCGGCGTCAGCGTCCCCGGGCCGGTGGACCGGACCACCGGCGCGATCGACTCGGCGACGATCCTGCCCGGATGGGCGGGGGCGCGGCCGGCCGAGGAGCTGCGCGAGCGCCTCGGCATGCCGGTCCACCTGGACAATGACGCCAACCTCGGGGCGCTCGGCGAGCTGGTCGGCGGTGCTGGCCGGGGCTGTTCGCACCTGGTCTACCTGCAGCTCTCCAACGGTGTCGGCGCGGGCATCGTGGCCGACGGGCGCCTGTACCGGGGCGCGGGCGGCATCGCGGGCGAGATCGGGCACATCACCGTCGACGCGCGCGGTCCTGTCTGCCGCTGCGGCAACCGGGGCTGCCTGGAAACGCTGGTCGGCGGCCCGTACCTGCTGCAGTTGCTGTCACGGCCAACCGCGTCGGAGGAGCCGCCGCTGACCCTGGGGTCGGTGATCGCAAGCGCGCTCGCGGGTGATCCCGGCTGTCGGCGGATCCTGTCCGACGCGGGGCACGCGGTCGGCAGCGGCGTGGCCATCCTCGCCAACCTCTTCAACCCCCGGCTGGTGATCGTGGGCGGCGAGCTGGCCCGGGCGGGGGACCTGCTGGTGCAGTCGATCCGCCAGACGGCCGAGCAGGGCGCGATCCCGAGCGCCGTCCGTGGCCTCCAGGTCGTCCGCGGCAAACTGGGCGAACGGGCGCAGGTCGTCGGCGCGCTCGCCCTCGCTGCCACCGCCACGCAGGCCTAGGCGGTCGGCGCGATCGAGCGTTTTGGCTTGTCAAAGGTCCGCTTCTGTTCACCTCTTGAATGAACAATCCGTTTCTGCGTAGGCTTTCGTTCAAGTCCTTGACTTGATATGCCGCTCATCGCAGGGAGGTGACACCGCAGGCACCGAGAGCGTCGTCGCGCCGTGGCGCGGAGCAGGCTCCCGGCCGGGAGCCCTTACCCAGAAGTGAGGTGGCAAGGTTGCCAGGCAAGTCCATCGGCCGAGCGTTCCGGCTCGCCGCCGTCGTGGCCATGATCACACTGGTCGGAGCCGCTTGCTCCACCACCAAGAATTCCGGAGGCGGCAGCTCGTCGGGCGGCGCCAAGAAGATCGCCCTGCTGCTGCCCGAGAGCAAGACGACCAGGTACGAGGCGCAGGACAAGCCGCTGTTCGAAGCCAAGGTCCAGGCGCTCTGCTCGGACTGCCAGATCATCTACAACAACGCCAACCAGGACGCCGCCGCACAGCAGAACCAGGCCGATGCCGCGCTCACCAACGGCGCCAAGGTGCTGGTCCTGGACCCGGTTGACTCGGCCTCGGCTGCCTCGATCGTCTCCAAGGCCAAGGCCAAGGGCGTCCCGGTGATCAGCTACGACCGGCTGATCCTCAACGCCGACGAGGACTACTACATCTCGTTCGACAACGTTCAGGTCGGCAAGCTGCAGGCCCAATCGCTGGTCAACAAGCTCAAGGCTGACGGCAAGTCCGGCTCGATCGTGATGATCAACGGGTCACCGACCGACAACAACGCCAAGCTCTTCAAGCAGGGCGCCCACAGCGTCCTCGACACCAGCGGCTTCAAGATCGCCAAGGAGTACGACACCCCGGACTGGAGCCCGGACAAGGCCCAGACCGAGATGGAGCAGGCGATCACCGGGCTCGGCAAGAACGCCTTCATTGGGGTCTACGCCGCCAACGACGGCACCGGCGGCGGCGCGATCGCGGCCATGAAAGGCCAGGGCATCGCCCCCTCGACCCGGCCGACCACCGGCCAGGACGCCGAGCTGGCCGCGATCCAGCGCATCCTCACCGGCGAGCAGTACATGACCGTCTACAAGGCGATCAAGCCGGAGGCCGAGGACGCCGCGCAGCTCGCGGTCAACCTGGTCAACGGCAACACCTCCGCTGCCAGCGGCATGGCCGCCCAGAAGACCAACAACGGCCAGAAGGACGTGCCCTCCATCATCCTCACGCCGATCCCCGTGACCAAGGCGACCGCCAAGGAGACGATCGGCAAGATGATCTCGGACGGCTTCCTGAAGGCGTCCGACATCTGCGCCGGCGCGGCCGCCTCGGCCTGCCAGGCCGCTGGCATCAGCGGCTGAGGGACGTACGCTGGTCCCAGGCGCCAGCCGGGACGTCGCACGGAGGTACGGGCCGGCCGCTTGTCAGGGTCCGGCCCGTACCTCCTGAAGCCGGAAGGAGGCCAGCTGGTGGCGAGCACGCCCCTGCTTGAGCTGCGCGGGGTGAACAAGCGGTTCGGTGCGGTGCAGGCGCTCAGCGAGGTGGACTTCGCGGCGCCTGCCGGCGAGGTCACCGCCCTCGTCGGTGACAACGGCGCGGGCAAGTCCACCCTGATCAAGATCATTTCGGGCATCTACGCGCCTGATCAGGGCGAGTACCTGTTCGAGGGCAAGCCGGTGCAGGTCAACGGCCCGCAAGCGGCCGTGGACCTGGGCATCGCCACCGTCTACCAGGACCTGGCCCTGGCCGACAATCTGGATGTGGTCGCCAACCTCTTCCTCGGCAGGGAGTTGATCGCGCCCGTCCGCCGGCTCGACGAGACCGTCATGGAGCGCGAGGCGAACCAGGTCCTCGACAGCCTGGCCGTGCGTATCCCGAGCGTCCGCACCCAGGTCGCCGGCCTCTCGGGCGGGCAGCGCCAGTCGGTCGCAATCGCCCGGTCGATGCTGGGCGAACCCAAGGTCGTCCTGCTCGACGAGCCTACCGCCGCCCTCGGGGTGGCACAGACCGCGCAGGTGCTGAGCCTTATCCGCCGCCTTCGTGAGCGCGGGCTGGCGGTGGTGATCATCAGTCATAATCTCGCCGACGTCTTCGAGGTCGCCGACCGGATCGAGGTATTGCGGCTGGGTCGCCGGGTGGCGGTGTTCGCGGCCAGGCAGACCAGCTCCGACGAGGTCGTCTCGGCGATCACCGGCGCCAAGGCCGGCGAGGAGAGACTCGCCACCGACATCAACATGGAGGAGGCGGAGCGGTGACCGCCAGGATGGGCGCTGCAAGCTGGCGAACAATGACCGGGGGTGCATGAATGACCGCCCGTGACGTTGACCCGCGGCTCATTTCCGACCAGCCTGGCCTCGCCGGGATGGTGGCAGGTTTCCGCCGCCGCGTCTCCCAGGGAGAGCTCGGTCCGCTGCCGGTCATCATCGGCATCGCCATCATCTGGGTGATCTTCCAGGTCGCCAACCACAACTTCCTCGCCCCCGGCAACCTCACCAACCTCGTCCTGCAGATGGCTGCTGGGGGCACGATCTCGGTCGGAGTCGTGCTGGTGCTGCTGCTCGGCGAGATCGACCTGTCGGTCGGGGCGCTCAGCGGGCTCGCCGCCGCCGTCATGGCGGTCCTCAACGTCAAGCACGGCGTCCCCGGCTGGCTGGCGATCCTGGCCGGGCTCGCCACCGGCACCCTGATCGGGCTGGTCCAGGGGCTGTGGGTGACCCGGTTCCGGATCCCGGCCTTCGTCGTCACCCTGGCCGGCCTGCTCGCCTGGACAGGTGGGCTGATCTTCGTCCTCGGCGAGACCGGCACGGTCAACCTCGCCGACAAGAACATCACCGGGTTGGCCAACACCTTCTTCATCCCGCTGGACGCCTGGCTCCTGGCCGTGCTGGTGACCGCCGCCTACACCGTCGAGCGGCTGTGGGATCGGCGCCAGCGGGTCGCGGCGAGGCTGCCGGTGCCGCCGCTCAGCGTCCTGGTGACGCGGGTGGCGCTGCTCGCCGTCGCGCTCTGCGCCGTCGCCGCGGTGTTCTCTGCCGACCGTGGGCTTCCGCTGGCCGCGGTGATCTTCGTCGGCCTGGTGGTGGCCTTCGATCTGCTCATCAAGCGGACCCGGTTCGGCCGGCACATCCTGGCCGTCGGCGGAAACACCGAGGCCGCCCACCGCGCCGGTATCCCGGTGGAGAACGTGCGGCTCGCCGTGTTCGTGCTCGCCTCCACCATGGCCGCGGCCGGTGGGATCATCGCGGCGTCGCGGCTGTTCGCGGTCAACCAGTCGTCGGGCGGCAGCGACACGCTCCTCAACGCCATCGCGGCGGCCGTGATCGGCGGGACCAGCCTGTTCGGCGGCCGTGGCTCCGCCTACTCGGCGCTGCTCGGCTCGCTCGTGATCTATTCGATCCAGAATGGCATGGACCTGCTCGGCGTCAGCTCCGACAAGAAGTTCATGGTTACCGGGCTGGTACTGCTGCTGGCCGCGACCGTCGACGCGCTGTCCCGCCGCGGCCGCGAGGCCCACGGCCGCGCCTAGCTGGATGGATCGCTCCGTTCGTCGCGACGGTTCATGAGCGACGCATTCGGTTGCACCAGGTACCATCGTGGCGATGGTGGACTTGGCGGTGCGCCAGCAAATGGCGGTAGCGGCCACGGCGTGGCTGGATTCGCTCAGCCCGGCGCAGCGGCGCAAGGCGTACTACGGCTTCCCCGCCACCGAGGAGCGTACCCGCTGGTTCTACACCCCCAACGAGCAGGGCGGCCTCCCGCTGGCCGAGATGGACCCGGTGCAGCAGCGGCTCGCGCACCGGCTGCTCGCCAGCGGCCTCAGCCGGCCGGGCTACACCACCGCGGCGACCATCATGGGCCTGGAGAACCCCCTCGACGCCTCGGAGGGGTGGCGCCGCCACTACGCGGGCCGGGCCGTCCCCAACCGTGGCCGCGACCCGCAGCTCTACTACCTCACGGTCTTCGGCGACCCTGACGCGGGGGCCGCCGCCAACGGCGACGCCGCCTGGGGCTGGCGTGCCGGCGGCCATCACCTGTCGGTCAGCTACACCCTCGTCGGGAACCAGGTCGCCGCCAGCCCGCTATTTTTCGGCGCGAACCCCGCGTCCATCGCGCTGGTCGGCCCGGGGCTGCTGCGCCCACTGGCGGGGGAGGAGGACCTCGCCCGGGAACTGCTGGCCGCCCTCTCCCCGCAAGAGCGGGCCGCCGCGCTGCTGTCGGAGGTGGCACCGGACGACATCCTGCAGTTCAACCGTTCGATGGTCCGCGACCTCGGCGACCCCGTGGGCCTGGCGGCGGGGGAGCTGACCACCGCCCAGCAGAAGCTGCTGGCGGCCCTGGTCCGCCAGTACCTCGACCGCCTTCCCGACGAGGTCGCCTCCGCGTACGCCGAACGGCTGTCGCTCAGCAAGCAGGGTGCGGCCTTCGCCGCGATCCATTTCGCCTGGGCGGGCGGGAGCACCCCTGGGCAGGGCCATTACTACCGCCTCCAGGGCCCGCGCCTGTTGATCGAGTACGACTGCACCCAGAACCACGCCAACCACATCCACGCCGTCCTGCGTGACCCGGACGGCGACTTCGGCGCGGACCTGCTCGCCTGACGCCCTTCCCAGCCTGCCCACCGGCCGCACCAGCACCTATCCTGGCATTCGCGACGCTCGGGTGATCGGAAGCGAAAGGCGGCACGGCAATGTTGCTGAGCAGCTACGCGCAGGGACGCTGGTACACCGCACCGGACACCGACACAGGGACGCCGCTGCTGCACGCGGTGACCGGTGCGGAGGTGGCGCGGATCTCCTCGGCGGGCCTGGACGTCGCCGGGATGCTCGACCATGCCCGGCGCGTCGGCGGGCCGGCGCTGCGGGCGATGACCTTTCACCAGCGCGCCGCGATGCTGAAGGCGCTGGCGCAGTATCTCTCCGACCCGGGCCGCAAGCAGGAGTTCTACGCCCTCTCGGCCGCGACCGGCGCGACCCCCGCCGACTCCGCCCTCGACATCGACGGCGGCATCGGCACCCTGTTCGTCTACTCCAGCAAGGGCCGCCGCGAGCTGCCCAACGACACCGTCTACCTGGACGGCCCGCCGGAGCCGCTGAGCCGTAGGGGCACCTTCGCCGGCCAGCATCTCTACGTCCCCCTCCGCGGGGTCGCCGTGCTGATCGACGCGTTCAACTTCCCGGTCTGGGGGATGCTCGAGAAGCTCGCCCCGGCGCTGCTCGCCGGCGTCCCGGTCATCGTCAAGCCCGCCAGCCAGACCGCCTACCTGACCGAGCTGGCGTTTCGCCGCATGGTCGAGTCGGGCCTGCTGCCCGACGGGGCGGCGCAGCTCATCTGCGGCAGCGTCGGGGACCTGTTCGAGCACCTCACCGGGCAGGACGCGGTCAGCTTCACCGGCTCGGCCTCGACCGCGCTGCGGCTCCGCGGCCATCCGGTGGTGCTGCGCAACTCGGTCCGCTTCAACGCCGAGGCCGACTCGCTGAACTGCTCGGTGCTCGGCCTGGACGCCAAGCCCGGCAGCGACGAGTTCGACCTGTACGTCCGCGAGGTCGTCCGCGAGATGACCGTCAAAGCGGGCCAGAAATGCACCGCGATCCGCCGTGCCCTGGTCCCGCGCGAGTACGCCGACGCGGTGGTCGAGGCGCTGCGCGAACAGCTCGGCAAGGTCCGCGTCGGCGACCCCGCCGAGCCGGGCGTCACCATGGGCGCGCTCGCCAGCCTCGGCCAGCGCGACGAGGTCCGCCACGCCGTCGAGCGCCTCAGCGGCGCCGCCGAGCTGCTGCAGGGGACGCTCGACCCCGGGTCGTTCCGGGTGGAGGGCGCTGACCCCGAACGCGGCGCGTTCCTGCCGCCGATCCTGCTGTTCGGTGGCGACCCCGACCGCGACGAGCTCCACACAGTGGAGGCGTTCGGGCCGGTCAGCACCGTCCTGCCGTACCAGTCGGCGGCGCACGCCGCCACGCTCGCCGCCCGTGGCGAGGGGAGCCTGGTCGGCTCGATCTTCAGCGATGACGACGCCTTCGTCCGCCAGCTGGCGCTGGAGGCCGCCGCCCACCACGGCCGCCTGCTGCTGGTCAACCGGGAGTGCGCGGCCGAACAGACCGGCCACGGCTCGCCCCTGCCGCACCTGGTCCACGGCGGCCCGGGCCGCGCCGGCGGCGGCGAGGAGCTCGGCGGGGTCCGCGGCGTGCTCCACTACATGCGGCGCACCGCCCTGCAGGGCTCGCCCACCACCCTGACCGCCGTCACCGGCCGCTGGATGCCGGGCGCCGCCCGCGTCGAGGACCCCGCCGGGGTGCACCCGTTCCGCAAGTCCCTGGAAGACCTCCGCATCGGCGAGGCGCTGCACACCGGCACCCGGACCGTCACCCTGGACGACATCGAGCGGTTCGCCGCCTCCACCGGCGACCGGTTCTACGCGCACATGGACGAGCAGGCCGCGGCCCGCAACCCGTTCTTCGACGGCCGCGTCGCCCACGGCTACCTGATCGTCGCCCTCGCCGCCGGCCTGTTCGTCGACCCGGACGAAGGCCCGGTGCTGGCCAACTACGGCCTGGAGAACCTCCGCTTCACCAAACCGGTCTACCCAGGCGACACCCTGCGGGTCGCCTTCACCTGCAAGGAGAAGAACCCCCGCGAGGCCGAGCCCTACGGGGAGGTCCGCTGGGACACCGAGGTCAGCAACCAGGACGGCGAGGTGGTCGCCCGCTACGACGTGCTCACCCTGGTCGCCAAACGGCCCAAGCCCGGCGCCGACGATGGGCCGGGGTCCTGACAGGAGGCGCCGCCAGCCCGTATCGTGAAGGCATGACCGTCGGACTGGACCAAATCGGCAGCCTTTCCTGAAGGGTCGCTCTGGACGAGCGCCTGCGGGTCTCGCAGGAGCGTGAGCGGCTCAGCCGGGAGCTGAAGCTGAACCGGCCAGGGGTGTTCGCCCGCTGGCTGGCATGGTGGCGTCCCCACCAGGCGCCGCCGGACCCAGAACCCGCTCAGGAGGCTCACGAGGAGGCGAGCGGGCCGCGGCAGAGCCGCAGCAGCGCCTCGGCCAGCGCGGCCGCGTCCGGGCCCAGCGCCTCCAAGTAGGAGGCGACCACCTGCTGCTCGCGGTCCAAGTCGTGCCGGTCGCCGCCGTCGCGCAGCCGCACCGCCTGGATCTGCTGGGAGAGGGCGCGGCGCCGTGCCGCCAGATGCTGCAGCTCGCGGTCCACCTCATCCATGGCCGCCCGCAGCTCCTCCAGCGCGGTCACGCCCGCCACTCCCGGTCCCGGCCCCGGTACTGGTCCCGGCGCTCGTCGCCGCCCCGGCCGACATAGCGGATGCGCCGTCCACCCATGCGCCGCCCGAGCGCCCCGGCGACCGCGTCCAGCTCGCCGCTCAGCCGCGCCAGCTCGGCCTCGGCCAGGCCCGCAATCGGCTCACCGGCCGCGACCACCACTCCGTCAGCCCCGACCGCCGCCGCCGCCCGGGCCAGCGCCGCAGCCCTGCGGGGATCGGCGCCGGTGGCGTCGACCAGCAGCGGCCAGCCGCTGGCGGCGCGCAGCGACGGGATCGCTGCCAGATCGAACGCCCGCCCCGCGCCAGGCAGGCACAGCGCCACCTGCCCGCCGACCGCCTCGCCGACCATCCCGGCGAGGTGCCGTATCACCCCCAGCGAGCCCTCGGCCGGCGCCCCGCCGTCGCTGTCCGGCACCAGGTCGAGGTCGAGCAGCACCGGCAGTTCCGCCCGGCCGAGCGCCCGCAGCAGCGCCACCCCCATCGACGACCCCGGCGCGACGCCCTCCCGCGCCTGGACCTGGACGTGGACCCGCAGCAGGGCGGCGCTGCGCGCCGCCGCGGGCACCTCCGCCGCCATGCCCACCTCGCAGACCAGCGGCAGGCCCAGGTCGAGCGTGTCCTCCACGGTGCCGGCGGAAACCCAGGCGTGGCCGACGTCGAGCAGGGCGGCCCTGGCGCCGCGCGCGAGCTGCGCCAGCTCGGCGGCCTGCCCGGAAGCCAGGGCCGCCGCGCCAGCGCCCTCCCGGCTCGCCGCGGCGCGGGCGATCAGGGTGAAGGTGCCCGCCCCGATGGTCACCCCACCCGCCAGCAGTGGCGGCGGCTCGGTCGGTGCCGCTGAGGTCGAGGAGGCCGTCACCATCTCCATGTCATCCTTTCGCTGCCTGCGTCGCTTCTTGTCGTCCTTGTCGTCATCGGCGCGTGGGTGGAAACCAGAGAGCCGCCCCGGCGGTATCCGGGGCGGCTCTCTCGTCGAGCTGGCGCGCGAAGGTAGGTCAGTGGGCGCATGACGAGGACCGGGACCCGGTCCTCGTAAATCGAACGTCCAGCCGGCGCTCGACTGCCACAACGCCTCCCATGCGTGCGTCCGCTCGTATTGCCTGTTGGTGCAATCCTACACAATGGCACTGGATCCGTGTCGCGGGCCTGCCGTCCACCTCCACCTGGGCTCCCACTGAGGAATACTGTGTGCGGGCGGCGTCGCCGTACCGTCCCTTTTGTGCCATCACGTTGCGCGTCGCCGTGCCGCAACGTCTGCCGTGAGGAGGGTCTGTGCCGTCACCTTCTGGACCAGGGAGTCTGACCGGCTTTCCCTGGCCGGTCGAGTCCGCCCGGCTGGGCAACGGGCTGTGGGTGATCGTCAGCGAGGACCACACGGCCCCGGTGGTGGCCGTCAACCTCTGGTACGACGTCGGTTCGCGGCATGAGCCGACCGGGCAGACCGGGTTCGCGCACCTGTTCGAGCACCTCATGTTCGAGGGATCCCTGCACGTGCCCAAGGCCGAGCACATGCGGCTCATCCAGGGTTCGGGCGGCTCCCTCAACGCCACCACCAACCCCGACCGCACCAACTACTTCGAGACCGTCCCGGCCGAGCACCTGGAACTGGCGCTGTGGCTGGAGGCCGACCGGATGGGCGCGCTGGTGCCGGCGCTGACCCAGGAGACGCTCGACAACCAGCGCGAGGTGGTCAAGAACGAGCGCCGCCAGCGCTACGACAACGTCCCCTACGGCGACGCGTGGCTGCGCCTGTTGGCGCTGCTGTACCCGCCGGGGCACCCCTACCACCACGCCACCATCGGGTCGATGGCCGACCTCGACGCCGCCGACCTCGACACCTTCAAGGCGTTCCACACCACCTGGTACGCACCCAACAACGCGGTCCTGACCGTGGTGGGGGACACCGACGCCGCGACCGTGTTCGCCCTCGCCGAGCGGTATTTCGCCGGCCTGGCGCCGAACCCGGACCTCCCACCTCCGCCATCAGGGAGCGACGGTGACGCCTCGGCCACGGGCGAGGTCGCCGCGCCGATTGAGCGCGAGGCCCGCGAGACGGTCGTCGCCGAGGTCGAGGCGCCCCGCGTCTACCTGGCGACCCGCACCGCCCCATTCGGCAGCGTCGCCTACGACGCGGTGACCCTGCTCGCCACCGTCCTCGGCAGCGGGCGGGGCAGCCGGCTCTACCAGCGGCTGGCCGACGGTGCCCGGCTCGCGCAGCCCGACAGCGTGGCCGCCTACAGCGTCGACCTGGCCCACGCGCCGGCGCCGCTGCTCCTCACCGCCACCACCCGGCCAGGCGTCACCGCCGAGGCGCTGGAGGCCGGGCTCGCCGAGCTGGTCGATGAGCTCGCCGCCGGCAACCCCGCCGTCGCCGTCACCGCAGCCGAGCTGGACCGGGCCAAAGCGCTGCTGACCACCGGCTGGTGGCAGCAGGTCGCCACCGTCGGTGGCCGCGCCGACATCCTCGGCCAGTACGCCACCCAGCTCGGCGACCCGGCCCGCGCGGGCGAGCAGCTGCCCGCCTGGCTGGCGGTCACCACCGATCAGGTGGCCGAGGCCGCCGCCGCGGTCCTCCAACCGCACGACCGCGTGACCCTGACCTACCTGCCCGCCGCGAAGGAGGCCGCAGCGTGAGCCGCCGGGCGGGCGACGCGACCTCCCGGCTGGTGCCGGAGCCGCCTGGGCCGGGCCGGCAACGCCCCTACCGGTTCCCGCAGGTCGTGCGCGAGGTCATGCCCCGCGGCCAGGGTCAGGCTCGCGGCCAGGTGGTGGCCGCCCACCTGCCCGGCCAGCCGCTCGCCGTCGCCACGCTGCTGCTCGGCGCCAGCGCCAGCCATGAGCCGACCGGCCGGGAAGGCCTCGCCTCGGTGCTGGCCAGGGCGCTGGAGGAGGGCACCGCCGCCCGTGACGCCGCCGCCTACGCGCTGGCGCTGGAAGGCCTCGGCGCCGAGCTGTTCACCGTGGTCGACTGGGACTCGTTCCGGGTCGGCGTGGAGGCCCCGGTCGAGCGGCTGCCCGCCGCGGTGGAGCTGCTCGCCGAGGCGGCCCGGACCCCCCGGCTCGACCCCGCCGACGTCACCCGCGTGCGCGACGACGAGGTCACCTCGCTGCGCATGTGGTGGGCCGAACCCGGTCCCCGCGCCGACGCCGCCCTGCGCGCCGACCTGTTCGGTGCGGACCAGCGCCACGGCCGCCCGGTCCACGGCGACCCCGCCTCGGTCGCGGCCGTCTCCGCCGACGAGGTCGCCGCCTACCATCAGGCCTGGCTGACCCGGCCCGGAGCCCTGCTGGTCGCTGGCGACCTGGACCGGCTCGACCTTGACGCGCTCGGCGGCGCGGCGTTCGCCGGGACCAGCGCCCAACCCGCCGGAGCGGACGGCCCGGCTGCGACGACGGCCCGGCCGGCCCGCCGGATCCTGCTGGTGGACCGTCCCGGGTCGGTCCAGTCGACGCTGCGGCTCGGCCACACCGCGCCGCCCCGGGCGCATCCCGACTACGTCGCGATGTCGCTCGCTGGCACCGTGCTCGGTGGCGCCTTCACCTCCCGGCTCAACCACCTGATCCGCGAGGTCCGCGGCTACACCTACGGCATCCGCGCCGACTTCGCCCACTCGCGCCGCTTCGGCGCCTTCACCGTCCGCACGGCCGTGCAGACCGAGGTGACAGCCCCCGCCCTGGCCGACGCGGTCGCCGAGATCAGCCGCACCCACGCCGACGGCGTCACCGACGCGGAGCTGGAGGTCGCCCGCAGCTTCCGCGCCGGGCAGCTCTCGGTCGACATGCAAACCCCCGGGGCCATCGCCAGAGCCCTCACCACCCTGGTGATCCACGGCCTCCCCGACGACTACCACGCCACCCTGCGCAACCACCTCCTCAACGCCACCGTGGAGGAGGTCTCGGCGGCAGCCGCGACCCACCTGCGTCCCGACCGCCTGACCCTGGTGGTCGAGGGCGACGCCGCCGCCATCCGCGACCAGCTCGCCGTCACCGGCCTCGGCGACCTGGCCGACGCCACCGTCTGACCGGGGCGCTCAGCCTCGCGGGCGGACCAGGCCCGCGTCGTAGGCGAGGATGACCGCCTGGACGCGGTCGCGCAGC
>DASWDC010000326.1:0-6624 GCA_036395655.1 Actinomycetota bacterium
CCTCGATGACCTGGTCGCCGGCGCCAACGCCGCCGGGATCACCGTCAGGACCAGGATTGAGGGCGACCCTCGCCGGCTGCCCGCCGGGGTTGATCTCGCCGCCTTCCGGATCGTCCAGGAGGCGCTGACCAACGTGGCCCGCCACGCCGGGCCGGCCAGCGCGACCGTCACCATCCGCTATCAGGGACGGGAGCTTGCCGTGCAGGTCGACGACGACGGCCGCGGGGCCCCGCCGGACCAGCGGCGCCACCACGCCGGCCCGGCTCCGGGCGGCGGCAACGGGATCCGCGGGATGCGCGAACGCGCCGAGGCGCTGGGCGGGCAGCTGGCCGCGGAGAACCGGCCGGGCGGCGGGTTCCGGGTGGAGGCCATGCTGCCACTCGACGGCACCGGCCCGGAGGGCGGAATCGATCCCGCCAGCGACACGCCTGATGCCGCCGGCGAGCAACGGGAGGAGGCCGCGGAGCGGGGTGTGCCATGGTGATCAGGGTCCTGCTCGCCGACGACCAGGCGCTGGTCCGTGCGGGGTTCCGGGCGCTGCTTGACGCCCAGCCGGATATCGAGGTGGTCGGCGAGGCCGGCGACGGCGCCGCCGCGGTCGAGCTGGCCAGCACGGCCACCCCCGACGTAGTGCTGATGGACATCCGCATGCCGGTCCTGGACGGCCTCGCCGCGACCCAGAAGATCGCCGCCGACCCGCGCCTTGGCGGGGTACGGATCATCATCCTCACCACCTTCGAGCTCGACGAATACGTCTTCGAGGCGATCCGCATCGGCGCCAGCGGCTTCCTGGTCAAGGACACCGAACCAGCCGACCTGCTCCGCGGGGTGCGGGCGGTCGCCGCCGGCGACGCGCTGCTGTCGCCCAGCGTCACCAGGCGGCTGATCGAGCAGTTCGCCACGCGCGCCAAGCGGCCCCGCGACACCGGGCGCCTCAATGCCCTCACCGACCGGGAACGGGAGGTGCTGGCGCTGGTCGCCGGTGGCCTGTCCAACGACGAGATCGCCGAGCGCCTGGTGCTCAGCCCCCTCACGGTCAAGACCCACGTGAGCCGGACCATCGGCAAGCTCGACATCCGCGACCGGGCCCAGCTGGTTGTCCTCGCCTACGAGACTGGCCTGGTCCGGCCCGGCTGGCTCGGCTGATCCCAACTCCCGCAGCGCCCCCGGACCGTGCCAGCCCGCTCCATCCCTACCACCACAGGGGTAGCGCGGCACCCCGGGACTGCTCCCAACAGGGTAGCCACAGTGCCACCGCCGAGCCGACGACAGCGCGGCGCCGGGCCGCGACCATCGGCGAGGCAGATCATCCCGAGTGGAAAGGCGATGAGCGCGGCCATGCTCATGACCACCCTCCCGGCAACCTTCACCGACCGACAGACCGCTCCCGCCACGGTGGCGGCACACACGGTCAGCGCCACCAAGACCTACGGGATCGGCGACACCGCGGTCCGCGCCCTGGACAACGTCACCGTCGCGTTCCCGAGCGGGCGGTTCACCGCCATCATGGGACCCTCGGGGTCGGGCAAGTCGACCCTGCTGCACTGCGCTGCCGGCCTCGACGATCTCACCGCCGGCCAGGCGGTCATCGGCGGGATCGAGCTCGGCTCCCTCTCCGACAAGCAGCTCACCCGCCTGCGCCGCGAGCAGGTCGGCTTCGTGTTCCAGTCGTTCAACCTGCTGCCCACGCTGACGGCGCTGGAGAACATCACCCTCCCGGCGGCGCTGGCCGGGACCAAGCCGGAGCAGGACTGGCTCGACGTGGTGATCGACACCGTGGGACTGCGTGAGCGGCTCTCGCACCTGCCAGCGGAGCTGTCTGGCGGGCAGCAGCAGCGAGTCGCCGTGGCACGGGCGCTGGTACGCCAGCCGCGGATCATCTTCGCGGACGAGCCGACCGGCAATCTCGACTCCCGCGCCAGCGCGGAGATCCTCAACTTCCTGCGTCGCGCCGTGCGGGAGCTGGACCAGACAATCGTGATGGTCACCCATGACCCGGTCGCCGCCAGCTACGCCGACCAGGCGCTGTTTCTGGCCGACGGCCGGCTGGTCGGCCGTATGGAGGCACCCACCGCGCAGCGAGTCCTCGACCGCATCAAGGAAGCCGGGGAGTGAGGTGCGACCGCCATGCTGAAGTTCAGCCTGAAAGCCCTCTGGGCCCACAAGCGCCGGCTCGCCGGCACCTCCCTCGCGGTCCTGCTCGGAGTGGCGCTGCTGACCGGGACGCTGGTGCTGTCCGACACGCTGCGGCGCAGCATCGACCAGTTCTTCGTCACCGCCGACCAGGGCACCGACGTGGTGGTCCGCAACGCCACCAACGTCAGCGACAGCGCCGGGGGGCCCCGTGACCTGATTGACCAGGGTCTGACCGACCAGATCCGCCAGCTGCCCGGCGTGGCCGTCGCCGAACCGGCGGTGGTCGGCTTCGGCGAGCTCATCGGCCACGACGGCAAGGCCGTCAGCGGCCAGGGTCCACGCCAGGCCGGCAGCTGGGTCCCCGACCCGCAGCTCAACCCCTACCGCCTGGTCGAGGGCCGCGCACCCCAAGCTGACGACGAGGTGGTCATCAACCGCGGCGCTGCCAAGGACGGCGGCCTGCACGCCGGCGACACCACCGACCTGCTGACGCCGGACCGGGTCCGGGTGCGGATCGTCGGCATCGCCACCTTCGGCACCGCCGACGCCTTCGGCGGGACCTCCTTCACCGCCTTCACGCTGCACGGTGCGCAGCTCCACGTCACCAAACGGCCCAACCAGGTCTCGACTATCTCGGTGCGGGCCACCCCGGGCACTCGGCAGGAGGACCTCCTCGGCCGTGTCCGGGGGGTGCTGCCGCCCGGGACCGAGGCGATCACCGGCACGCAGCTCACCCAGGAGAACATGGCCGCGGTCAACAGTGCCTTTCTGGAGGTGTTCCGCAACTTCCTGGTGGTATTCGCCGCGGTCGCGCTGCTGGTGGCGGCGTTCTCGATCTACAACACCCTCTCGATCCTGGTGGCGCAGCGGACCCGGGAGTCGGCGCTGCTGCGCGCGCTCGGCGCCGAACGCGGGCAGGTGCTCGGCGCGGTCGTGGTGGAGGCACTGCTGATCGGCGTGGTGGCCGGGGTCGCCGGGATCGGCGCCGGCCTTGGCATCGCCGCGGCCCTCAAGGGCATCTTCGTCGGCTTCGGGATGCCGATGGCGTCGACCAGCCTGGTGCTCACCGGCACCACCGTGGCGGTCTCGCTGACCGCTGGGGTGGCCGTCCCCCTGCTCGCCGGGGTGATTCCGGCCCTGCGGGCCTCGCGGGTGGCGCCGCTGGCCGCGTTTCGTGACAGCCTGGCTGAACCAGGAGTCGGGCAGCGCGGTGCTGTGGGGCTGCGGCGCCGGGCGGTCGCCGGGCTCGCGCTGAGCGGCGCCGGCGTCGCGGTGATCCTTTCCGCGGTCGCCGCGAGCAGTACCGCCACCGGCGGTGGGGTGACCATGCGGGCCGGGCTCGGCGCGCTGCTGTGCCTGGCCGGAGTGGTCGTCCTCGGGCCGGTCGTGGCCCGCCCGGTGAGCCGGCTGCTCGGCGCGCCGCTGCCACGGCTGCGTGGCGTCACCGGCGCGCTCGCCCGGCAGAACGCCATGCGCAACCCCCGCCGCACCGCCGGCACCGCCGCCGCGCTGATGGTCGGCGTCGGCGTGGTCACCCTGTTCACGGTGTTCGCCGCGTCACTGAAGGCGTCGACCGCCGACAACGTCGCCGGGTCCTTCCATGGCGACCTGGTGGTGAGCCCGGGGGGCTTCGGCGGCAACGAGATGAGCCCGCGCCTGGCCGCCGACGCCGCCAAGCTCCCGGAGGTGCGCTCCGCCACCGGCATGGGCGGCGGCACCGCCCTGATCGGTGGTGCCAGCCAGCAGGCCGGTGCTGCCGACCCCGCCGCGCTCGGCGACGTGCTGCAGTTGCGGGTCACCCAGGGGGGGCTGCGCGAGCTCGGCGGCAAGGGGCTCGCGATCTCCCAGAAGGCCGCTGACGACCAGGGCTGGCGGCTCGGCAGCACCGTGCCGGTGACGTTCAGCGACGGCGCCACCGGCGATTTCACCGTCGCTGCCGTCTACCAGGCCCGCGACGTGGTCGGCGACTACCTGATGGCTCGCTCGGCATGGGCGCCGCACGCCGCCCAGAATCTCGACCGGGACGTGTTTGTGGTGCTGCGCGACGGGGTCGATCTGGCCGCCGGCAAGGCGGCGGTCGAACGGGTCGCGGCGCGCTACGGCGCACCGCCGGTGATGGACCGCGGGGAGTACATCGATTCGCTCACCGGCTACGTCAACGCCATGCTCGGCGTCGTCTACGCGATGCTGGCCCTGGCGATCGTGATCGCGCTGATGGGCATCGCCAACACCCTCTCGCTGTCGATCCACGAACGGACCCGTGAACTTGGGCTGCTCCGCGCGGTCGGCCAGACCCGCGGGCAGCTGCGGGCGATGGTTCGCTGGGAGTCGGTGATCGTCGCGCTGTTCGGCACGGTCGGCGGGATCGGCCTCGGTGGGTTCCTCGGCTGGGGGCTGGTGCGGGCAACCGCAGGCCAGTCCGACCTCACCGTCTTCTCCGCCCCACTGGGGAAGGTCCTGATCGTGGTGGTGGTTGGGGCACTCGCCGGGGTGCTCGCAGGCCTGCGACCCGCCCGCCGCGCGGCCAGGCTGAACCCCCTGCAGGCGATCGCCAGCGAGTGAGCCAAGCGGCCGCGGGCGGCCGAGAGACCGCGCGGCACGCAACCCGGCCTGGCCGGCGCGCTCCCTATCCCGACCCGGGGGCGCGCTGGCCGGCCGGCGCCGGCTCGGCGCCCATGCCCATGCCCATGCCCATGGCCGTGGCCGTGGCCGCTGCCAGCAGATCGGCGAGCACCGCCTCCGCCGCTGGTGGGCTGGCAGCGTCCTTGTGGCGCTCCAGGCGGCGGTAGACCTCGGCGGCGGCGTGGTGGAAACCGCCGGGCAATCCGGCCGCTTCCAGGGTCGCGGCGATCTCCTCCATCTCGGCGACCCAGCGCCAGGCTTTTCGGGGTGTGCCGCGCAGCGCACTGGTGGAGCGGGCCGGTGCGTCTGGCTGGGAGTCGGCCCACTCCGCCAGCAGTGCCTCGTCGACCCCTTCGGCGGTCGCAGTCGCCCGGATCGCCAGCAGCAGCGCGGCGCTGCCCTTGGTCCAGGCGGCGTAGCACATCTTGAGCGCCGAAGCGGCGCCCGCGCCGCCCGCGACCGTGCGGGCTGCCAGGGGCGAGTTGGCGAACAGCGCCGCCACCCGCGCCACCTCGATCGCTGGCCCGGACAGGTAGAGGCGGGGTGGCTGGCTGGCATCGGCAGCGGCGTGAGCGCGGCCTGGCGGCGAACCATGGTCGCGGGGCGAGAGCAACCCCCGGGCGGGGTTGCCGATCAGGCCGCCGTCCACGAAGCGGGCGCCTCCCGCCTCCACCAGAGCGCCGATCGCCCGGGTGGTCGCCGGGGCGACCGCGTTGGCGTCCAGGTACACCCCGCCGAAGCCGAGCCCGGCAACGGTCCGGGCGACCTCGAGCGCGGCGTGCGGCGGGCAGACCGACAGGATGATCTCGCTCTGGGCGGCCAGCGCGGCGACACTGCCGGCGTCGACCAGCCCGTCAGCCTCAGCGCGCCGCCGGGTCGCCGTGCTCCGGCCCGCCGAGGCCCACCGCACCTCCGCGCGACCGCCGCCCACGCGGGCAGCCGCGGCGACGAACGAGCCCATCTCGCCGGGGTGCAACACCCCGACCCCAACGCCGGCCATCACGGTCAGCCGGTCGTCGGACCGGGGCCAGGGCCCTGGCCCCGGCGGCTCCGCCGGTCTCCCATGGACGGCCTTGCTTCGCTCGCTTGCATGCTCGACCGGCGGGCCCAGGTCCAGGCGTAGGCGGGCTCCTCGCCGTCGCGGGCGCCGGGGCCGAGGCTGAGGGGGCGGAAGGTGTCGACCATGACCGCCAGCTCCTCGGTCGCCGGCTTGCCGAGGGCGGCTTCCACGCTGCCGGGTTGCGGGCCGTGGGTGAACCCCGACGGGTGCAGCGAGATCGAACCCTGGGCGATGCCGGAGCCGGCCCGGCTCATGAAGTCGCCGCCGGTGTAGAAGATCACCTCGTCGGAGTCGACGTTGGCGTGGTTGTAGGGCACCGGGATCGCTTTGGGGTGGTAGTCGAACAGGCGCGGCACGAAGCTGCAGACCACGAAGTTCGGGCCCTGGAAGGTCTGGTGCACCGGCGGGGGCTGGTGGATCCGCCCGGTGATCGGCTCGAAGTCGTTGATCGAGAAGCGGAACGGGTACAGGCAGCCGTCCCAGCCGACCACGTCGAACGGGTGGTGGGCGTAGGTGTAGCGGGTCAGGCCGGCGCGGTGGCGTACCAGCATCTCGGTGTCGGCGGCCGGGTCGGCGCCGACACCCTCGGCCAGCAGCGGCGCGTCCGGGCCGTGCAGGTCGCGCTCGCAGTAGGGGCTGTGCTCCAGGAACTGGCCGACCTCCGACAGGTAGCGGCGCGGCGGGCGGATGTGGCCGGGCGAGCCGGTGGCCTCGATCACCAGCAGTCGCAGCGGCGCGGCCTCGCCGCCGCCGGGCAGCAGCCGCCAGGTGGTGGAGGTCGGGATCACCAGATAGTCGCCCTGGCC
>DASWDC010000327.1:0-4034 GCA_036395655.1 Actinomycetota bacterium
CCGCACCTCGTCCACCACCGACTGGAGGTGGCCGTAGAGCCGCCCAAGCTGCTGCAGGGCCCGGTCGCGGAGCGCCTCCAGCCGGTTGGACTCGGCCTCGATCGCCTGGCGGTCGGCCTCGGCCTCGTTGCGGAGCTGGTCGGAGGCCTCGCGCGCCTCCTCGAGCATGGCGCTGGCGGCCTCGTCGGCCTCCGCGCGGGTCTCCTCGGCGTCCTCGCTGGCCTCGGCCTTGACGCGCTCGCCCTCGGCACGGGAGTTCTCCAGGACCTTCTGGGCGGCCTCTTCGAGGCGGCCGGCGCGCTGCTGCGCCTCCTTGATGACTTCCGCCGCCTCTTCCTCACCGGCCTGGATGGCTTCCTCGGCCCGCTCGGCCGCGTCGGCGAGCATGTTCTCGGCGGACGCGCCAGCGTCCTCCATGATCTTGGCCACGTGGGCGCCGAGGTGGCTGAACGAGGGCGGCGGCTGGTCCTCGTTGGCGAGGCGGAGGGAGCGCTCGGCCTCGGCGGCGCGCTGCCGCTCCCGCCGCAGCAGGGTGACCATCTCTTTGGCCCATTCGTCCACCTGCGTGCGGTCATAGCCGCGCAGCGAAGCGACGAATTCGGGCACCTCGACCTTGGAGGAGGACGCGGACGGGGTCTGCGGCTCGATAGCGCTCACGGGGGACCTCCATATGGGGCGAGCCGAGCGGGGTATGACTGTGACAACCGGTGGCGACACGCGCCCAGGATCCGAGACGAACCAGGGCACGATCACACGAGCGGCTGATTCTACGACCCCGCGCAAGAGGCCGCATGTCCCACACAACGTGGCGGGCGCCGCAGCCGGCGGCGCCGCCCCCTATGCGTTGAAGTTGACCAGATCGGAACGATTCTGAAATGGTTCCCGCAGATCTGCGCCCCCGTCGGTTCTTGCTGATCACTCCTTGGTGACGTCCATGGGCACTTCCACTCGGCAACGCCTCCCCGAGCATGGCCGTGCCGCGCGCCATCAGCGGCAACGGCCGAAGACCGGGCCAACGCCGCGCCGGAGGCTCGTCGCGTTGGCCGTCGCGGTGCTGGCGGTCGCCACGGCCGCCACCATGCTGCTCTCCACCGAGGGCCTGCTGCCGGGCGAGTCCCCCGCCAAGCGCGTCGGCGCGCTGGCGCCGTGGTCGAGCCAGCTCGCCAGGGCGGTCGGCGACGGCGGCCCCCGCGGCCTGCCCACCCAGGGCAAGAAGAAGGGGGCCGCGGCCTCCAGTACCAGGACGCAGCTTGACGCCAAGGCGTCGGGACCCCTGAAGCCGATCCTCGGCGGGCTGCTCGACAACGCCAGGCCGCCCGCCGAGAGCTTCCAGCATGGCGCGATCAGCGGCTTCGTCGTGCAGGTCGACTGGTCGGAGCTGCAGTCGGCGCCGGGCGCGCCGCTGCCCGCCAACAACCCGATCGACCAGGCCATCGCCGCCGCGCGCGCGGCCGGGCTGCGCATCAAGCTGCGGGTCGACGCCGGGACCATGGCGCCGGAGTGGGCCAAGAGCATCGGCGGCTCCCCGGTGACCGTCCAGTTCCCCAGCCCGCTCACCGGCTCGCTGACGAGCGGCACCATCGGCCGCTTCTGGACCGAGGCGTTCGGCCGCGCCTACCAGGATCTCCAGAACAAGCTCGCGGCCCGCTACGACAACGTGCCGGAGATCGCCCAGACCTCGATCACCCGCTGCATCACCTTCTACGCGGAGCCGTTCCTGCGCCAGGCCCGCTCGGTGCCGCAGAGCGCCCGCGCGCTGCTCGCCGCCGGCTACAGCGACACCGCCGACGCGACCTGCCAGAAGGAGGAGATCCAGGCGAACACGGTGTGGAAGCACACCCGCTCGGGCCTCGCCTTCAACCCCTACCAGCGGCTGCAGTCAGATGGCAGCGTGATCTCCGACGAGAAGTTCACCGAGTCGATGATGCGATACTGCCGCGGCGTGCTCGGCCCCCGCTGCGTGCTGGAGAACCACTCGATCCGCACCTCCGGCCAGAGCACGCTGTATCCGCCGATGTACGCCGCGATCAAGTCGCTCGGCGGGCCCATCAGCTTCCAGACCGCCACCCCGGCCAAAGTGGGCGACCTCCTCGGCGCGGTCGCCTGGGCCGCCAGCCAGGGCGCGTGCTCGGTCGAGCTGCCGATTTCGTATCGGACCATGAACCCGGCGGCCTTCGTGCCCTACAACAGCCGCCTGCTGGGCGTCACCCGCGCGGCCGCCGCCGGGTAGCCAACGTCGCCAGCAGCGAGGCCGGTCCGGCCTTCAGCTCACCTGCTCGCATGCGTCGCCACGGAGCGCCCCCTGGTCGCGGGCGCCGGTCGGCGACGGTTGGCCCTGGCCCGGCGCCGGACAGCCTGGGAGTCACCCGGCTGCGCCTCGCTCGCGGCCCGTTCCCTCCACGTCCGCCCGCCGAACTCGTCCCAGAGTGTCATCGCCAGCACCTCCATACTGGAAGGAGTGCCTTCTCCCAGATCTGATACGACAAACGACTCCCGCTGGTTCAAGGACTCATCGGCCCGCGAGGCCGCGAGACTGGAGGCGAACGCATGCCTGACCTGGATCAGGTCACGAACTGGATCGACGGCTACGTGCGGGCCTGGAACTCCAACGACCCCGCCGACATCGGCGCCCTGTTCGCCGACGACGCCACCTACCGCACCGAGCCGTTCAGCGCCCCATGGCGCGGTCGCGACACGATCGTGTCCAACTGGCTCGACCGCAAGGACGAACCCGGCCAGACCCACTTCACCTGGCACCCCCTCGCCGTCACCCCCGACGTCGCGATCATCCAGGGCGAGACGGTCTACCAGCAGCCACCCCAGACCTACAGCAACCTCTGGGTCCTCCGCCTCGACCCCGCCGGCCGCTGCACCGACTTCACCGAATGGTGGCTGCAGCACCCCAAGGGGCAGTAGGCTTCCGGATCTCCTATCTACTATGGTAGGTGGTAGCACCCCGGGCAATGAATGGACGAAATAGGAGGAACCCCGGCATGGCCGAGGCACGGCGGGTGGCGCTGGTGACGGGGTCGTCGAGTGGGATGGGGCAGGCCACCGCCAAGCTGCTCGGCGAGAAAGGCTATGACCTGGTGGTCACCTGGAGCAGCCGGGAGGGCGGGGCGCGCGCGACCGCCAAGGCGGTGGAGGCCGCTGGCGGCCGGGCGCTGGTGACGCGGTGCGACGTCAGTGACGAGGGCGCGGTGCGGGCGATGCTGGACGCCTGCGGGGCCGAGTTCGGGCGGCTGGACGTGCTGGTCAACGCTGGCGGGACCACCACAACGCAGGGGCCGGACGACCTGGAGGCGACCACCATGGACGCCTGGGATCGCATCTTCGCGGTGAACGTCAAGGGCGTGTTCCTGGTGACCCGGGCGGCCGCGCCGCTGCTGCGCGAGGCGCGGGGGAGCGTGGTGAACCTCGCCAGCATGGCGGGGGTCCGGCCGACAGGGGTGCAGCCGCACGCCTACGCGGCCAGCAAGGGCGCGGTGGTCACCCTGACCAGGACGCTGGCCGCCGCCCTCGCGCCGGAGGTCCGCGTCAACGCGGTGGCGCCCGGCTGGGTGCTCGGGAGCTGGATGGAGGAGCAGCTCGGCGACAACTACGGCTGGCTCATCGAGCGCCGCGCCAGGCACACCCCCCTCAAGCGGGTCGCCAGCAACGAGGACGTCGCCGAGGTGATCGTCACCGTCGCCGAGCAGCTTCCCCTCATGACCGGCGCGCTGTTCCCGGTCGACGGCGGCTACACGATCGTCACCTGAGCGGTGCTACCGTTATCGTACCTACGCTGGTAACAAGGATCTGTGAATCGAGGGAGGCAGCGGTGGTGGGCACGGCGGCCGGGCTGGCCGAGCGACTGGTCGAGCTCGGCTTCTCGCACTACGAGGCCAGGGCCTATCTCGGCCTGCTCGGGCAGCAGCCGATGACCGGCTACGCGCTTGCCAACGCGACCAGGATCCCGCAGCCCAAGGTCTACGAGACGCTGCGCCGGCTGGTCGACAAGCGGGTGGTGGTGCAGACCGGCGCCGACCCCGCGC
>DASWDC010000328.1:0-3796 GCA_036395655.1 Actinomycetota bacterium
GAATTCAACGCCGAAATGGAACTGGAACAGGAAACGCGACCGGAACTGGAGCTGGAACGGAAACGCGGCGCGGAACCAGGAGCGCGACCAGAAACGCGGCGCGGACCGGAACTCGCACCGGAACCCGGACCGGAACCCGGACGCAGCCAGGGACTCGAACTCGAACCTGAAGGAGCGACGCCTCATGAACGCAGAAGCAACCGTCCTTCGCGAACGAACCCGCACCCGGACCCGGCTTGGCGGCGCCTCGGCCCGCACCGCCACGCTGCCCGGCGCGCCCAGTGGTGGCGTGGCCTTCGCCACCCAGGTCATGGCCGTACCACTGCGCGCCGTCGCCAGGCCCGCCGGGCGCCGCCTGAGCGTCGCCGCGGCGCTGTCACTCGTGCTGGTCGCGCTGGTGAGCGGGCTCTACGACCACGCCGACGGCGGCGCGGGCACCACCCCGACGGCCGCCCGCCTCCCGGCCCCATCGGCGGCGCTCGCGGCCAGGCCGGCCAGCGCCCTCGCCTCCACCCTGGGCGGCAGTGGCGCCAGCGCCAGCGCGAGCCGGCCCGCCGCTCCGGCCCGGGCCCCGGCGACCGCGAGCGGTGCCTCGTCGGCCGACGCCGCCGCCGTCGCCTGGTACGCCGCCCAGCGCCACGTCCCGGTCAGCCGGGTACAGGCGCTGCAGCACCGGCAGGTGAACGCCACCGCGGTCGAAGTCATGGTGACGGCCGACACTGGCCCGACTGGAATTTACTCCGACATGGTGACAGTCCAGCGTGTCGGATCGACCTGGAAGGTGCCGTGACGCCTGCGGCCAAGTCGAAGGTGTTCGGTGTCCTCGCCGCCCTGGTCGTCCTCGCCGGGATCGCCGGGCGCGCCTCCCCGGGCTTCGCGGTCGGCAAGGTTACCGGGGTGGTCAGCCGGACCGTCCGCCACGCGCTGGCCGCCGGTTCGCGCCCCACCCCAGCGATCCAGGTCCCGGCGGGCCGCGCCATCGGCGCGAGCCCGTATGCCCTCTCCGACATCCCGGCGAGCTACCTTGCCCTGTACGTCAAGGCAGCCCCGACCTGCCCGGCGCTCACATGGCAGATGCTCGCCGGGATCGGCAAGGTCGAGACCAACCACGGCCGCTCGACCCTGCCCGGCGTCCATACCGGCATCAACTCGGCGGGCTGCTGCGCCGGTCCGATGCAGTTCAACATCAACAACGGACCCCCCTCCACCTGGCAGAGCTTCGGCCGCGGCGGAAATGTCTACGACCCCGCCGACGCGATCCCGGCGGCAGCCCGCAAGCTGTGCGCCAACGGCCTCGCCCTGCCGCCGCCAGCCGCCGACCCCTGCCGAACGGTGATGGGCAGCTCATCAGTCCACGCGGCGATCATGCGCTACAACAATGCCTGCTGGTACGTGCACGAGGTGCTGACCTTCGCCGCCCGCTACACCTCCGCCGCCCTCCCTCCGGCCTCGACAGACCCCTTCGTCCTGGCGCTGGTCCACAATCCGAACATCTCGACGACCAGGAGCCGCGGCTGCGACCCCGGCCCGGACCTCGCCAGCGGCAAGCTGGACCTGCGGGTCCAGTCGATCCTGGCGGTGCTCGCCCAGCGCTGGCGGCTGCGGGTCTCCTGCGTCAAGACCGGCCACAGCTACGATGTGGCCGGGACGACCCGGGTCTCAAACCACACGGTGTGGCGCGCGGTCGACATCGACGCGATCAACGGCCAGGCAGTCACCCACGCCAGCGCGGCCTCCCGTGCCCTGGTCCTGTTCCTCGACCGCCTCCAGGGGCCGCTGCGCCCCACCGAAGTCGGCTCGCCGTTCGCGGTCGGCCACCGTCCCTACTTCACCGACGAGGGCCACCAGGAGCACGTCCACATCGGCTACGGCGCCCTGTAGCCCTGTAGCCGATGTGGAGCTCCGGATCAGGCCGCGGCGACGCGGGCGGACTCGCGGGCGGCGGTGAGGATCTGGTCGACCTCAGCGTCGCCGTGGGCGATCGAGAGGAACCAGGCCTCGTAGGCGCTTGGGGGCAAGTAGACGCCGCGGTCGAGCATGGCGTGGAAGAAGCGGGCGTAGGCGGCGGTGTCCTGCTGGACGGCGCCGCCGTAGTCGAGGACCTCGTTCCTGGTGAGGAAGACGCTGAAGAGAGTGCCGGCGCGCTGCACCCTGGCCGGCAGCCCGGCGTCGTCGAAGGCAGCCTGGAGGCCGCTGCTGAGGATGCTGGCGAGCCGGTCGAGATGGTCGTAGGCGACATCATCGAGCAGGGCGAGGGTGGCGAGGCCCGCCGCGGTCGCCAGCGGGTTCCCTGAGAGGGTGCCGGCCTGGTAGACCGGCCCCTCCGGGGCGATCATGCGCAGCAGTTCGGCGCGGCCGCCGTAGCCGGCGGCAGGCAGGCCGCCGCCGATCACCTTGCCGAAGGTGAGCAGGTCGGGCTCCAGGCCGTAGAGGCCCGTCGCGCCAGCCCGGTGCACGCGGAAGCCAGTCAGGACCTCGTCGACGATCAGCAGCGCGCCGGCACGGCGGGTCTCCGCGCGGAGGGCCGCCAGGAACGCCGGGTCAGGCGGGACCACGCCCATGTTGGCGGCGACCGGCTCGACGATCACCCCCGCGATCTGGTCGCCGGCCTCGGCGAACAGCTTGGCGAACTGGCTGGTGTCGTTGTAGGGCAGCACCACGGTGTCGGCGGTCTGGGCGGCGGTCACCCCCGGCGAGTCGGGCAGGCCGAAGGTGGCCACGCCCGAACCGGCGGCGGCGAGCAGCCCGTCGGCGTGGCCGTGGTAGCAGCCGGCGAACTTGACCAGCTTGGCACGGCCGGTGGCGGCCCTGGCCAGCCGGACCGCGCTCATGGTCGCCTCGGTGCCGGAGCTGACCAGGCGGAGCATCCCGGCGGCGGGGACGCGGCGAGCGACCTCCTCGGCCAGCTCGACCTCAGCCTCGGTGGGTGCCCCGAACGAGGTCCCCCGGGCGGTCGCCGCCCGCACCGCCTCGACCACCCTGGGGTGGGCGTGGCCGGCGATCAGCGGGCCCCAGGAGAGCACCAGGTCGACGTAGCGGTTGCCGTCCGCGTCCCACAGCCACGGTCCCTGGCCGCGCGCGAAGAAGCGCGGCGTCCCGCCCACCGCGCCGAAGGCCCGCACCGGCGAGTTGACCCCGCCGGGGATGCGCGCCTTGGCCCGCTCGAACAGCACCTCGCTGCGATCAGTGTTCATCGTGCTGGTCGTCTCCTGGTTCGCTCGCTAGATCGGACTCGAGCCCGGAAGCCCGAAGCCTTCCTCGTAGCGTTCGGCGATCATGTCGAGGTCCTCGGCGGTCAGGCCGGGCCCCTCCACCGCCGCCGCCAGCTCCCTGAGCTGCGCCACGTCGGCGGCGGCCGGCATGACGCTCGCGACGGCCGGCTGCCGCAGGAGGAACTTGACCATCGCCTGGCCGATCGTCTGCTCGCGGTCCCTGGTGAGGAAGTCGAGGTGGCCCAGGCGCGGATCGTCCGCCGGCGGCAGCCGCATGCGCGCGACCAGCGAAGCGCCACGCTCGGCGGCGAGTGGTGCCAGCTCGCGCCCGGGGTCCTGCTCGAACAGCGACCAGCGCAGCTGCGCCGCGGCCACGGCACGTTCTCCGATCGCGGCCGCGCCCTCGTCCCCATACCCCGGGCCTGGGCCGAGCGCCACGCCGTAGGCGCGGATCTTGCCGGTGGCGACCTGGTCGTCGAGGAAGCCGAACAGCTCGTCGGACTCGATCGCGGCCATGCTCGGATGATGCAGCTGCCACAGGTCGATCGGCTCGCTCCCAAGGCGCCGCAGCGACTGGTCCAGCG
>DASWDC010000329.1:0-4197 GCA_036395655.1 Actinomycetota bacterium
CGAGGCGCGCAGCTCGCCCAGTTCCTTGACCTTCAGCCCCCGGTACTCGGTGAGCACCGCGGCCACCGAGCCTTCGAGATACCCCTTGATGGCCTCGACCTCGGCGACGTTGCTCGCGCTCGGCACGGCCTCACCTCCCGACAACCAACACACGAAAAACGGACGGTCAGCCGACCGTCCGCTTGGCATGCGGCGCCGTGAAGCGAGCGCTGCTCTTTGCCTGCGCCGGCGCCCTCGTGCAGTGACTCGGGCCTTCGTGCCGCATGGCAACCGGACGGTCTTCGGCTCGGGCGAGGGTACTTGGCAACCACGGGCGGAAGCAAGTAGGCAAGCCTGTGGATAACTTCAGCAGCGATTGCTTGGTTTTGCTTATGATCTCCTCAGTTAGCAACCGAACCGGATCAAGGGGGACCCGATGACCGTACCCGTCGTCATCAGCGCGCTTGCTGGCGCCGTGGTCGGCGCTGCCTGCATGGCCTTCTGGGCCGCCGAGCGGATCCAGGCGGAGGCCGCCCGCCAGTTCGACCACGGCTTCGAGCGCGGCCGCTGGCTCTCCGAGCTGGCCGCTGTCCGCGCGCTGGAGAGGGCTGGCGGTGAGCACGGGCGCACCCGTCGAAGCGCCCGCCTCAGTGAATCCACCCGCGCCGTGGGGATCAGCCAAGCTCTGACCGCGCGGCGACGAGGGTGAGGGTCCTGGCGACCTGGCGCGGGCTCTTGGCGTAGAAGTGCGCCGCTTCCAGGGCGGCGCGCCGGTCCGGCGTCATCTCTGGCGAGACGACCGTGACCAGGGTGAAGTCGGAGGCCTCGCTCCTGGCCAGGTCGGCGAGCGTCCGGTCGGTGTCCTCGAAGGTGACGACATGGCGGAGTTCGGTTTCGTCCATGAGCCGCGCAACCGCCGCCGCCTTGTTCTTCACAACTTGGGTGCCGTACAGCTCGTAGGCGCGGGCGTTGCGGAAGTGCCCGAATTGCAGGTCGTTACGGTCGGCGACCTCCCGCATCGTGGCCTCAAGCCGCGGTCGTGCCTCAGCGACGACGCCACCGTAGGGGACTCGCAGCATGTTGCCGTGATCCTGCAGCCGCCAGCTGTGCGGCATGCCGTCGGGCCACCGTTCCATGACCCGCCGGGTCCCTGGGTCAATGTGCTTCACGAGCCAGTCGTCGACCCCGATGCACCCGTCCATCTTCAGGGCCGTGAGGTCGCCGGCCGCCGCCTGGAACAGCTGCCGGTCAGCCTGATAGCCCGGGCTCTCCCAGAGCTTGCTCGGGTCGTCCCCGGGACGAAGGATCTGGCTTCCGGAGGTCCCGATGACCCACCCGTTCAGGTATCGGTGCGAGCCCAACGGCGCGGCCTCCTGCCAGGGCAGCAGACCGAGCTGCCAGCGGGCGTCTCGCGTCGAGATGGTGCCCCAGGCCCCAAGCCGCTGCTCCGCCACCCGCCGGTCGACCCGGCTCATCGCCAGGGACAGCTTCCCTGTGGTCACCTCCCCGGTCCCCGCGGAAAGGCAGACACCGTCAAGGTCGGTGAACCATGCTGATTCCGGCAGGGGCCCGACCCGCTCCAGCAGCGATTCGGAGCTCCACTCCACACTGCGAGTCCCAAGCTCCTTGAGCAACCGCTTGGCATCGTGGAAGGTGTCGGGGCCGGGACCATAGCCTGGCCAATGGATCCAGCCCTGGTCCTGAAGGGGAACGCCGTCGCCTCGGTACCAGCCCCGCCGTACCGGGCCGACGACCTCTGTCGACGGCATCCGGGTGGGCGTATCGCCGGCCGCTTCCGCGCTGCTCGCACCACGATCGGACACATACCCTCCCGGAACCAGTCCCGGAACCATGGCATCGGCTTCCGGTATGGCCATGCGCGGGCACAGCGGCGGACGCGACCGGGGACCAAGCTGCGCGCTACATCCCCGCCAGGGCGGGGTCGCTGACGCGGATGGCGACCACGCCGTCGATCGGCGGGGCGAGCAGCCCGCGGGCGGCGAGGCTGTCGAGGGCGGCGTCCACGGCCAGGCGGTAGGCCCAGGCGAGGAAGGCGCCCTCGTCGTCGGCGCCGGGGATGCGGCGGCGGATCGGGTCGAAGGCGGGTAGGGCGCTCTCGATCAGCTTCACCACCGACCAGCCGAGGGCTTCGCACAGCTCCCGCAGCCCAGGCTCCTGGGCGGCGGAGAGGGCGGGCGCCGCCTCGGGGTCGACGGCGGCCAGCTCCCAACGGGGCGCGGACGGGCGGCCGAAGCGGACCAGGCTGCCGCGGGCGGGCAGGTTGGTGACCCGCGCGGCCCACAGCCCGGCTGCCTGGGGGCCGTCGCCCTCGGCCAGCCAGACGAAGGCGCTGCCGAACGGCGGCGCTGCGAGTCCCTGGAGGCGCAGCAGGCGGCGGACGCCGACGTCGAGGACCAGGCCGCCGACAACCAGGAAGGCCGCGGCCGGCCCGCCGGGACCACTGGGACCGCCGGTGCCGGAGACGGTGTCGTGGACCGGCTCGTACTCGACCTCCAGGCGGCTCCACTCGCCGGCCACCAGCCGGGCGATCGAGCTGCCCAGGTCGGCGGCGGCGGCACGCAGCACGGCGGCCTGCTCGGCGCGGGCGACCGGGAAGCGCGGCCGGCCCTCCGGCGAGGCCAGCCCGGCCGCCTTCAGCCCGGCGAGCCGATTCTGGCCGAGACGGTCGAGCGGGGCCCCGCCGGCCGCCGCCGACAGCAACGGCCCGTGGACCGGCGGGTCGAGCAGGTCGTCCGGATCCTCACCGGGCGGCAGCGGCGCCCACCAGCCCAAATGCCAGGACACCGCCCGCCCTCCTCCCGGGTCTCGAGCCAGGGGCTCTGCTCAGGCGGGACCCGCCTCGCCGGTCACGTTGCGGGTCTGGGCGGCGTCGACCTTGATTCCCGGCCCCATCGAGGTGGCGACGGTGATGCCCTTGATGTAGCGGCCCTTGGCGGCGGCGGGCTTGGCCCGCAGCACCTCGTCCAGCACGGCCTGGTAGTTCTCGGACAGCGCGTGGGTTTCGAACGAGGTCTTGCCGAGGATCAGGTGCAGGTTGCCGTGGCGGTCCACCCGGTACTCGACCTTGCCGCCCTTGATGTCGGTGACTGCCTTGGCGACGTCGGGGGTGACGGTGCCGGCGCGCGGGTTCGGCATCAGGCCGCGCGGGCCGAGGATGCGGCCCAGCCGGCCGACCTGGCCCATCATCTCGGGCACGGCCACCGCGGCGTCGAAGTCGAGGAAGCCGCCCTGCACCCGCTGGACCAGCTCGGTGCCGCCGACCACGTCGGCGCCGGCCTCCTCGGCGGCGCGGGCGGCCTCGCCCTCGGCGAAGACGGCCACGCGGATGGTCTTGCCGGTGCCGTTGGGGAGCGAGACGGTCCCGCGGACCATCTGGTCGGCCCGGCGGGGGTCAACCCCGAGCCGGAAGGCGACCTCGACGGTGGCGTCGAACTTGGTCGGGTTGGTCTCCTTGGCGAGCTGCAGGGCCTCGAGGGGGCCGTAGAACTTGCTGCGGTCGACCTTGTTGGCCGCCTCGGCGAACTTCTTGCCAGCCATTCTGGCGATTCCTCCTGTGGTCAGCGGGGCGGCGTCGCGCCCCTCCCACGTCGTTGCTGTCGTTGCTGTCGAAGCTTCTCGGACCGGGTTGGTCGCGGGCGCGGGGGCTCAGCTCGCGACGGTGATGCCCATCGAGCGGGCGGTGCCCTCAACGATCTTCATGGCGCCTTCGATGTCGACGGCGTTCAGGTCGGGCATCTTGGTCTCGGCGATCTCACGGACCTGGTCGCGGGTGACCGTGCCGACCTTGGTCTTGTGCGGCTCGGGCGAGCCCTTGTCGACACCGGCGGCCTTGCGCAGCAGCACCGCGGCGGGCGGGGTCTTGAGGACGAAACTGAAGGTGCGGTCCTCGTAGATGGTGATCTCGACGGGGATCACGTTGCCGATCTGCGCCTGCGTCGCGGCGTTGTACTGCTTGACGAAGTCCATGATGTTGACCGCGTGCGGGCCGAGCGCGGTACCCACCGGCGGCGCGGGGGTGGCCTGCCCGGCGGGCAGCTCGATCTTGATCACGGCCGTCACCCTGCGGCGACGGGTTGTCTGGGGTGGCATCTGCGGCTTTGGCTCCTTGGGTTCCTCCAGCGCTGCTACAGCTTCTGGACTTGGTCGAACGCGAGCTCGACGGGGGTCTCGCGGCCGAAGATGGAGACCAGCACCTTG
>DASWDC010000330.1:0-1645 GCA_036395655.1 Actinomycetota bacterium
GCGGTTGACCGACCCGGCCAGCAGCTTGCCGGCCAGCGCCGCGACCGCCAGGACCGCCAGCGCGACCACGCCGAGCAGCAGCCAGCTCTCGACGATGCGGCGGTTCACCAGCGACGGCGGGTAGACGATCCGCACCGCCCCGGTGACCTGCCCGCGCCACACCATCGGCGTGGCCGCGTAGAACAGGTCGCGCCCGAGGGTGGTGGAGTGCCGCTGGCCGCTGGTCTCCTGCCCGCGCAGGGCCGCGGCGACCTCGGGCCGGTCGGCGAAGTTGCGCTGGCCGGGCTGGGCCGGGTCGGAGTCGGCCAAGACCAGGCCGGCCCTGTCCACGATCGTCACCCGCCCGCCGGTGCTTGCCTGGTAGCCGGCGGCGAGGCGCGGCAGGTCCGCGCGCTGGCCGGTCTGCAGCGCCTGCCCGGCCTCCAGCGCGAGCACCAGCGCGTCGTGGCGCACCTGGTCGGCGACGTGACGCCGCTCCGCCCGCGCGAACAGCACGCCGAGCGGCGCGGCCAGCACCACCAGCACGAACGCCGTGAGGGTCAGGTAGGTGAGCAGCAGCCGCCGGGTCATGGCATCACCTGGCGGTCAGCGCCCGCTCGGGCTCGGGCTGCTGAGGCGGAAGCCGACGCCGCGGACGGTCTCGATCCAGCCGCTGCCGCCGAGCTTGCGGCGCAGCGACGCGACGTGCACGTCCAGCGTCTTGGTGGGGCCGTACCAATGGGGATCCCAGACCGTCTCGAGGATGCGCTGGCGGGTGAAGACCGCCCCGGGGTCCTCGGCGAGCAGGGCGAGCAGGTCGAACTCCTTGGGGGTCAGCGGCACCTCCTCGCGGGCGAGGGTGACCCGGCGGGTGCGGCGGTCGATGGTGAGGGCGCCGACCTGGACCTGGAGCGCGCCGGGCGGCCCCTCGCTCTGGGCCTGCGGGGCGCGGCGGCGGGTCACCGCGCGGATCCGCGCGATCAGCTCGCGGAAGCCGAACGGCTTGACGATGTAGTCGTCGGCGCCGAGTTCCAGCCCGATCACCCGGTCGACCTCGTCGGAGCGGGCGGTCACCACGATGATCGGCACGTCGGAGCGGGCCCGCAGCCGCCGGCAGACCTCGTAGCCGTCCAGGTCGGGAAGCCCGAGGTCCAGCAGCACCACGTCGGGCTCGGGCGCCTCCAGCGCCTCGGTGCCGGTGCGGACCTCGCGGACGGCGAACCCGGCCCGCTCCAGTCCCTTGGCGAGCGGCCCGGCAATCGTGTCGTCGTCCTCGACCAGCAGAACTCGCACCCGGCTACCATGGCACATTCAGCCCCGAAGTACATCTTTGGGTCGTCTTTACCAAATTTTGGCGGGTCGCTTCCGCTCCCTTTTGCGCCCTCTTGGCCGTGATCGGGTAGGGTCTCCCCGAACCGGGGGCACCGAGCAGGTCAAGTCGAAACTGAGAGGACGGTGCTGCCGTGAATCGCAAGAAGCTGCTGGCGGTCCTGGGCGCCCTCGCCGTGGCCGCCACGGCCGGCGCGATCGCGATCGGAGCCAACCTGGGCCTGTTCAGCCTCGCCGGCCGCACCGACCCGGTCGGCCGCCTCAGCCCCACCAGCCAGGTCGCCCTCGACGCCGGCACCGCGACCTCGGGAGCGGGAGGCGCCACTCAGCTCAAGAC
>DASWDC010000331.1:0-6978 GCA_036395655.1 Actinomycetota bacterium
CCAGATCTCCCGCTGGATCCCTCGCCCCTACACCACCTTGGGCACCGACGGCTTCGGCCGCTCCGACACCCGCTCCGCCCTGCGCCGCCACTTCAAGATCGACGCCCCCCACATCGCCGTCACCGTCCTCCAGCAACTCGCCCTCTCCGGCGACCTCAAGCCCGAAGCCGTCGCCGAAGCCATCAAGACCTACGGCCTCGACCCCGACGCCACCACTGAGGTCCCCTGAGCTTCCAGCCACAACGCTTCGTCACCACGCATGAGCTGAATGCTTAAAATGCGTGCCTCAGGGCTGTTGCTGGAATGATCCTATCCTCGAGCGGAGGCGAATGATGGCCGAAGACTGCCCGAAGGGCGGCAAGCACGACTGGGAGCCCGTAGGGGACGGACACACAGTCAAATGCAAGAAGTGCGGCAAGTACGGCGTCGTTTCGTGACTCGCAGCTCGGCAACCTGAAGGTTTCGTCGCGGTCACACTCAGCCACTATCCTGCTCTGGCGAGCGGAGTCGATCACGGAGGAAGGGGAGCGCTCTTGGACGCCCAGCTTTCCGAACGTCACACCCCAGGAACGCTGTGGAAGGAGACACAACGGCACTGGCACTGCTACGCCGACGAGCTGAACGTCGGTGAACGGGTTGAGTACAACCGCCCTGAGCAGACCGTCGCCAAGACGCCGGACGAGGTCATGGCGTGGATGGAAGCGGAGACTGACAAGCTTCTGCCGCGTGTCACCGACCGGTGGCGCGCTGAGGCTGACCGGCTGCGATCGAATGAGACGCTTCGCGAGATTCATCTGGCCGCCCTTCGGGGGGGGAAGGGAACAGCTGCTGTCATTCGCCTGTCGGACGCCCGGGTCATGTGCCTGCAGGCGGTTCAGGCCGGACCGCCGATCAACCACCCGGGCATTCTCGGCTCGCAGGAGTGCGTCAGGCACCCGAGCTGACCTGTTACCGGCGCGGTTACTTCGGCGACGTGTCGACGAACGGCGGCCGGGTGACCCGAGCGGTGCCGCGCCGGCCGCGGACGTCCACGAGCAGTTCGATGCCGTCCTTGGCGAACGCAGGGACGACGTAGGCGAGGGCGATACCGTGGCGCAGGGTTGGGGAGAAGGTGCCGCTGGTGACCTCGCCGATTGGGCGGCCGTCGGGAGCGTCGGGGTCGATGACGGGCATGCCGTGGCGGGGAATGAGGCGGTCGGTGGCGACCAGGCCGACGAGGAGGCGCTCGGGGCCGGACTGCTTGCGGTCCTCCAGGGCGGGTTTGCCGCGGAACGACGGTTTGTCCATGCGGACGGCCCAGCCGAGGCGGGCGGTGAAGGGGTCGGTGGCGGTGGAGATGTCGTTGCCGTGGAGGGGGTAACCCATTTCCAGGCGGAGGGTGTCGCGGGCGCCGAGGCCGCAGGGGACCGCGCCGAACTGGTCGCCGCAGTCGAAGAGTTCGTCCCAGAGGGCGGGGGCGCGGTCGCCAGCGACGATCAGTTCGTAGCCGCGCTCGCCGGTGTAGCCGGTGCGGCAGAGGCGGGCGGGCTCGCCGTTCCGGGTGATCGGGGCCTGGTGCATGTACGGGAGGCTGTCGGCCTCCTCGAACAGGCCGCCGAGCAGCTCGGGGGCGGCGGGGCCCTGGACGGCGATCACGGCGAGGTCGGGGCGGGGGGTGACCTCGGTGTCGCCACGGTGGGATGAGGCCCGGACCGCGTCGGCGACCGCCGGCCAGTTGGCGGCGTTGGGGACCAGCAGGTAGCCGTCCGCTTCGCGGTAGACGATCAGGTCGTCGGTGATGCCGCCGTCGTCGGTGAGGCAGAGGGTGTACTGGGCCGCGCCCTCCTCGGTGAGGCGGTCGAGGTCGTTGGAGAGGGCGTGCTGCAGGGTGTCGTGGGCGCCCGGGCCGCTGACCTCGACCTTGCCGAGGTGGGAGAGGTCGAAGATGCCGACGGCTTCACGGACGGCGCGGTGCTCGCTGAGGGTGCCGGCGTACTCGATCGGCATGTCCCAGCCGGCGAAGGCGCCCATCTTGGCGCCCAGGCGGCGGTGGACGGCGTCCAGCGGCGAGCGGCGCAGCGGGTCCGCCGCTTCGGCCTCGGCGGGCGTCACTCCCGCTCGCCCGCCTCGGGAGCCGGCGAGGGTGCGGGCGGGGCCGGGGGCCGCTGTGGCCGGGGGATCCGGCCGGGCGGCTGGGAGGTGCGGACCGGCGGGGCGCCGGGCTGCTGGAGGCGGCGGTCGGCGCGGCCCTCGGCCTTGAGGCGGGCGTTGTAGGCACGCATCCGGTCGGGGTAGCCGACGATCTGCACGTCGTAGACGGGGATGCTCAGCTCGTGGGCGAGGCCGCGGGCGACCTTGGGCGAACCGATGCGGCGGCGGGTCCACTCGCCGTCGGCGGCGATCGCCATGGCGGTGGTGTCGGTGACCATCGTCTCCGGCTCCACGTAGAGCTCGACGCCGGTGCGGCTGCGGGCGAACTCGCGGAGGGCGTCGAGGTCCTCGGGGGTCGCCTCCCGGTCCATGCTGGCGACCTGGGTGCCCCGGCCGCGGCGGATGCGGAGTGCGTCCAGGAATTTGCTCATCAACGCTCGCTCAGGTGTCGGCTTTGTGGACGAGGGAGAGGACCTGCTGCGAAACCTCGATATGGGGCAGCTCGGTCGAGGTCGACTCGGCCATCCCCTGGACGCTCCAGCGAACCAGATCGCGGATGGAGACGATGCCGATCAGGCCCTCGTCAGAGACGACCGGCAGGTGCCGGACGCCCGCGCGGACCATCTCCCGGGCGGCCTCCTGCACCGAGGCGGCCGGGCTGACGGTGATGAGGTCGTCGGTGAGGGCCTCGTGCGCGGCGACGTTCTTGGGATCCTCGCCGGAACCGACCACCTTGAGGATGTCGCGCTCGGTGAGGATGCCGAGGACCCGGTCGTCCTCCAGCACGATCACCGAGCCGATCCCCTGGGCGTGCATCATGCTCGCCACATCGGCCACGTTGTACTCCGGGCCGACCGTGACGACCTCCTTGGTCATGATCTCGGAGACCTCCACGAGGCACCCTCCTTGCGTGCAGGCAAAGGTTCAGGCGGCGGCCCGCAGGCCGTAGCCTGGACCCCCGAGATTATCGTAGGCCGTTACAGGCGGCCATGACGGGGCAGGCGTCGCTAGACTGACGCGTCGGAAGCCCTAGCGCGCTGCCCGGAACAAAGACACCCAAAAGGAGAGTCTGCGACATGCCCTCGGATTCCTATGACCTGGTGATCCTGGGTGGGGGCACCGGTGGGTACTCGGCCGCCCTGCGTGGCGCTGGCCTCGGGCTCAGCGTCGCCCTGGTCGAAAAGGACAAGGTGGGCGGCACCTGCCTGCACCGGGGATGCATCCCCACCAAGGCCCTGCTGCACGCCGCCGAGCTGGTGGACGGCATCCACGAGGCGGCGGACCGCTGGGGCGTCAAGACCGCGATCGAGTCGATCGACTACTCCGCGACGGTCGCCAACCGCGAGGACATCGTCACCAAGAACTTCAAGGGCCTGGAAGGCCACCTGAAGAAGGAAAAAGTGGACATCCTCGCCGGCAACGGCAAGGTGACCGGCCCCAGGCAGGTCGAGGTGGAGGGCGTCGGTACGGTCACCGCCGGCAAGGCGCTGGTGCTGGCCTCCGGGTCGGTGCCGAAGTCGCTGCCTGGCCTGGAGATCGACGGGCAGCGGATCATCACCTCCGACCACGCCCTGCAGCTCGACTACCTGCCGAAGTCGGTGATCGTGCTGGGCGCGGGCGCGGTCGGGGTCGAGTTCGCCTCCTTCTACCGCTCGATGGGCGCCGGCGTGACCGTGGTCGAGATCCTGCCCGGCATGGTTCCCCTGGAGGACGCCGACATCCAGAAGGAGCTGGGACGGGCGTTCAGGAAGCGCGGCATCGAGGTGCTGGTCGACACCCGCTTCGAGGAGGCCAAGGTCGACGGCGACCAGGTCAAGGCCACCGTCACCAGCAAGGGCGGCAAGGGCGGCAAGGGCGACACCAAGGAGCTGACCGCCGAGCTGCTGCTGGTCGCCACCGGCCGCGGGCCGGTCAGCGCTGGCCTCGGCTACGAGTCGATCGGCGTCACGCTCGACCGCGGCTATGTCGTCCCCAAGAACTGGGACACCCTGGAGACCGACGCGGAGGGCGTCCACGCGGTCGGCGATCTCCTGCCCCCGCCCTCCCTCGCGCTGGCGCACGCCTCCTTCGCGGAGGGCATGCTGGTCGCGGAGCTGGCGGCCGGGCTGCCGTCGCCGCCGATCGACTACGCGGGCGTGGCGCGGGTGACCTTCTCGACCCCGGAGGTCGCCAGCGTCGGGCTGACCGAGGCGCAGGCGCGCGAGCAGGGCTACGAGGTGGTCACCAACCGGTTCCCGTTCAACGGGGTCGCCAAGGGCATGATCCACGGCCAGGGCGGCATGGTGAAGCTGGTCGCGGCCAAGGACGGCCCGGTGCTCGGCGTCCATCTGGTCGGCGCGCGCGTCACCGAGCTCGTCTCCGAGGCCATGCTGGTCTACAACTGGGAGGCGCTGCCGAGCGACGTCGCCCAGTTCATCCACCCGCATCCGACCCTGTCGGAGGCGGTCGGGGAAGCGTACCTGACCCTGGCCGGCCGGCCGCTGCACCAGGGCTGACCTTCGAGTCTCAAAGGAAGCGAGGAGGCCATGGCCACGCCAGTGAAGCTGCCGGAGCTGGGCGAGTCCATCACCGAGGGGACCATCACCCGCTGGCTGAAACAGGAAGGCGACCGCGTCGAGGCTGACGAGCCGCTCTACGAGGTCTCCACCGACAAGGTCGACACCGAGGTCCCCGCCCCGGTCGCCGGGGTGCTGCGCGCCATCAAGGTGCAGGAGGACGAGACCGTCGCGGTCGGGACCGAGCTGGCCGTGATCGAGCAGGGCGGCGAGGCCGACGGCGACGGCGCCGGCGCCGGCGCCGGCACGGCGCAGGCCGCGGCCGAGCCGGAAGCCGAGACCGAGCCGGAGGCGGAAACGGAAGCGCAGGCTGAACCGGAGGCGGAGCCGGCCCCACAGCCGAAGGCTGAGGCTGAACCGGAACCGGAGGCGGAGGCCGCGGAGAAGCCTCAGCGTGAACCTCAACCGCAGGCTCAGGCTGAGCGTGACGGCGGGCGGGACGGCCGGAGTGGCGCTGGCGCGCAGGCCTCGCCGCTGGTCCGCCGGCTCGCGCGCGAGCAGGGCGTGGATCTGAGCCGGGTGGAGGGCACCGGCCCGGGGGGCCGGGTGAAGCGCGAGGACATCGACGCCTACCTCGGCCAGCGCGGCGAGCAGCCGGCTGCGGCCAAGGCCAAGGCTCCGGCAAGGGCAGCGGAGGCACCCGCCCCTGGCGCCGGCCCCGCGCCGGCGGGCCCGGCGCCCCGGGTGGCCGTGCCGCTGGCGCAGGGGCTGCGCGAGGAGGTGGTGCGCTCGACCCGGCTGCGGCGCCTGATCGCCGAGCGGATGGTCAGCTCGCTGCAGACCAGCGCCCAGCTCACCGCCGCCGTCGAGGTCGACATGACCCGGGTGATGCGCCTGCGGGAACGTGCCAAGGACCAGTTCAAGCAGCGCGAGGGCCTGTCGCTCTCGCCGCTGCCGTTCGCCGTCAAAGCGTTGATCGCCGCGGTCAAGCAGTACCCGAGCGTGAACTCCGCTCTGGACGAGGACGGCAACCTGCATATCTACCAGGACGTCCACCTCGGCGTCGCGGTCGACACTCCCAAAGGCCTGTTCGTGCCGGTGATCAAGGGAGCCGACAGCCTCAACCTGGTCGGCCTGACCCGGGCGATCGCGGACCTGGCGCGGCGCACCCGCGACGGCAGCATCGGCCCGGACGAGCTGTCGGGATCCACCATCACGGTGACCAATACCGGCAGCCGCGGGACCGTCTGGGACACCCCAATCATCAACCAGCCGAACGCGGCCATCTTCGCCACCCCGGCGATCGTCAAGCGGCCCTGGGTGATCGACGACCCGGACCTCGGCGAGATCATCGTGGTGCGCCACATCATGGAGGCGATCCTCACCTACGACCACCGCATCATCGACGGCGCCGACGCGGCCCGCTTCCTGGGCGCGATCAAACAGGTGCTGGAGGGCGACGACTTCACCAACGAGCTGGCCGCCGAGCTCGGCGTGAAGGACGCGGGCAAGAACAAGGGCTGAGGAGGCGGGGCTGATGGAGCCGCTGTGGACGGTCCGGGCCGGGCTGGTGCCCTATCACCGTGCCTGGGCGTGGCAGCGGGCGCTGGTGGAGCGGCGCGCCGCCGGGGAGATCCCCGACACGGTGCTGCTGCTGGAGCACCCGCACGTCTTCACCATCGGCAAGCGCGGCGGCGACGCCGACGTGCTGGTGAGCGAGGCGTGGCTGGCCGCCCAGGGCGCCGAGGTGGTCCACAGCGACCGGGGCGGCCAGGTCACCTACCACGGCCCCGGCCAGCTGGTCGGCTACCCCATCACCCTGCTGGAGCCCGGACCGGGCGTGTGGCCGTTCATCCGCCGTGTCGAGGACGCCCTCTGCGACGTCGCCGCCGAGTTCGGCCTGGCGGCCCGGGGCGAGGGCGGCCTGCTCACCGGCGTCTGGGTCGGCGAGGGTGCCGCCGAGGCGAAGCTCGCTGCGATCGGGATGCGGGTGTCGCGCGGGGTGACCAGCCACGGCTTCGCGCTCAACTGCGACACCGATCTGTCCAAGTTCAACGCGATCGTCCCGTGCGGGATGCCCGACAAACCCGCCTGCTCCCTGTCGAGCCTACTCAGCCGCCAGGTCACCGTCGCCGAGGTGCTGCCGCTGGCCGAACGCCACCTCGCCGAACGCCTGGGGCGGGACGCTGTCCCCGTGGACCTCGCTACGCTGGAGCTTCCAGAGTCCGATCCCGCCGCTGTCCCATAGGTGCAGGTGCGAGAGACAAATGGCTGAACCCGTCATCCCCGCCGGAGTCAAGACCCTGTCGGTGCTGCCCCGGACCCCGGCGCCGCCGCCGACCGAGCAGACCTT
>DASWDC010000332.1:0-8098 GCA_036395655.1 Actinomycetota bacterium
GGCGCGGTCCTGGAGGGCCACGCCGGCGAGTGGGAGGAGCTGGCGCGGCTCACCCGGACCGACCTCGACGCCCTCGCCGACGCGATCGACGAGGCCGACGCCACCGAGGTCCGCGGCCTCGACGGGCTCGACCCGGCGACCCTCCGCGGCCAGGCCCGCGACCTGGCCGACCATCTCGCGTCCGGAGGCCGGACGGGCGGCCTGCTCAAGGCGCCGGCGGTGCGCGCCGCCCGGCCGCTGCTGGACCACGTCCGCGTCGACGGGCTCGTGCCCGACACCCCGGAGCTGCTGGCCCGCCTCATCCGGGTGCTCGACGCCGAGGTCGGCCTCGCCCGGATCGAGCGCCGCTGGGGAACGCGACTTCCCGGTGCCGTGCGGGCGGCGGGCGGCACCGCCAACGGCAGGGCCAACGGGCACGCCCGCCCGCAACCGCGACCCGATGGGCAGCCCAGCGGGCAGCGCCACGCCACCGCCCCGGCCCGGAGCGCCGCGCCGGCCACGGCCTACTCGATCCGCCGGGCCCGGCTGGTGGACGCCGCTGACGCGCTCCAAGGCGTGCTGGCGCTCGCCGGGCCACAGGCGGCGGCGGAGGCGGCCGCGCAGGCGGTCCCCGGGCTGATCCCGCCGCTGTGGTCGGACGCCGCCAGGGTGCAGGAGCTGGTCCGCTGCCTCCAGGCGCTGGACGCCGAACGCGAGGTGGCGGCGATCACCGAGGCGATCCAGGCCGCCGCCGGCGCCTACCGCGCCGCCAGCCTGCTGCGCGGCACCGCGCCGGAGTGCGCCTATGCCGCCAGCGCGCTGCACGCCCGCGACCTGGCCGCCTACTCCAGCGCCTTCGCCGGCATCGAGGAGGTCGCCGACGGCAAAGCGCTCACCGAGCGGCGCGACGCGCTGCTGGCACGCCTGCGCGCCGGTGCCCCGCAGCTGGCCGCCGCGCTGGAGCGCCAGCCTGACGACCCGGCCTGGGACGAGCGCCTGGCCGAGCTGGAGCGGGCCTGGGACTGGGCCCGCGCGGAAGGCTGGTACCGGGGCATGGTCAACCCCGCCGAGGAGCGCGCCATCGGCGAGCGGCTGCGCGCCTGCGACCAGCGCTCCCTCAAGCTCACCGGGGAGCTGGGCGCCAACCTCGCCTGGCGGCACTGCCTGGCACGGATGAGCCACGAGCAGTCGCAGCACCTGCGCGCCTACCAGACCGCCATGCGCCGCTACGGCAAGGGCACGGGCAAACACGCCCCCACCCATCTCGCCGCCGCCCAGCGGCACATGGAGGCCTGCCAGGACGCCGTCCCCGCCTGGATCATGCCGACCTACCGGGTCGCCGAGACGATCCCGCCGCGCCCGCACGCCTTCGACGTGGTGATCGTGGACGAGGCCAGCCAGTCCGGGGTGGACGCGCTGTTCTTGCTGTGGCTCGCGCCGAAGGTCGTGGTGGTGGGCGACGACCGGCAGATCAGCCCGGACAACATCGGCGTCGACCGCTACGTGGTCGAGCGGCTGCAACGCCAGCACCTGCCCGACGTGGAGCTCCGCGACCTGCTCGGCCTGGACAACAGCCTCTACGACCAGACCGCCAGCCGCTACCAGGGCCGCATCTGGCTGCAGGAGCACTTCCGCTGCATGCCGGAGATCATCGAGTTCTCCAACCAGCTCAGCTACGGCGACCACCTGCTGGTGCCGCTGCGCCAGTTCGGCACCGACCGGCTGGAGCCGCTGCGCACCGTCCACGTGGCCAACGCCATCACCTACGGCAACGATCTCGGGAAGATCAACGACGACGAGGCGGTCGCGATCGTCGACCGGATCGCGCGCTGCTGCGCCGACCCTCGCTACGACGGCCGCTCCATGGGCGTGGTCAGCCTGCTCGGCGCCGCTCAGGCCAAGCGGGTCCACGACCTGCTGGTCGAGCGGATCGGCCCGGAGGAGATGGTCGCCAGGCGGCTCAAGTGCGGCACCGCCTACGACTTCCAGGGCGACGAGCGCTCGGTGATGTTCCTGTCGATGGTGGTGGTCGCCAACCCCGACGGGCGGCCGCTGCCCGCCCTCGGCGGGCGGGGTTCAGAGCAGCGCTTCAACGTCGCCGCCAGCCGCGCCCAGGACCAGCTGTGGCTGTTCCACAGGGTCCAGCCCCACGACCTCAACCGCGAGTGCGTGCGCTGGAAGCTGCTGAGCCACTGCCTGAACCCGCCGCCCGCCGAAAACCTGCGCCAGGTCGCCGGCGAGATCGACGCCGACGCCCTGCAGGAGCCCTTCGAGACCCTCTTCGAGCAGCAGGTCTGCCGGCGCCTCACCGCCCGCGGCTACCGGGTGGTGGCCCAGCACCGGATCCACGGTTTCCGGGTCGACCTGGTGGTGCTCGGCGAGCGCTCCCGCCTGGGGCTGGTCTGCGACGGCGACCAGTGGCGCGGCCCCGACCAGTACGACCACGACCTCGCCCGCCAGCGCGCCCTGGAACGCTGCGGCTGGCGCTTCCACCATCTTCGCGCCAGCGAGTTCTCACGCGACCCCGACGGCGCCCTCGAACCCCTCTGGCAGCTCCTCGCCGACCGGGGCATCAGCCCGGCCGACCCGCCGCAAGCGGCGACCGTGCGGCTATGAGCCGGGCATCGGGTCGGGCAGACGGCTGGCGGCCTCGATCAGAGCATCGGAGATCTCCACCTTGCTGACCCGAGTGAGCAGCGAATCGACGAGGCGTGCCTGACTGGGGCTCGCTCGCAGGGCAGCCCGGCGTGCCTCCACGACCAAGAGCGCGCTGGAGACCAACGGTGCGCCCGACCGCTGGGAGAGGAAGGACTCCAGCGCAGGCGTCTCCTGCTCAACCTGGACGAGCTTCACGAACGCCGAGGTGTCAAGGTAAATCACCAGCGCTCCTCGTCGCGAAGCTCTTGCAGGGCTTCGCTGAGCGGACGCTCCCCCTCTGCCAGTGGAGGCGGTGGAAACAGGTCAAGGCGGCTACCAATCGCGGGAGTCAATTCACCCCGCGCCTCCATCCGCTCCAGGAGTCCGGCTGGCTGCTCGTCAGGGGGCACGAGATAGGCGACAAGCGTGCCACGGTCCGTGATCGCAATACGACGCCCCTCCTTCGCCATACGGACGTAGCGGGAGGCGTGCTGGCGCAGCTCACGGATGCCGATCGAGACCATGTGGACATTGTAGCTCCTATGTGCTACGTCAGAGCCTCCGTTCCGGTCTCCGGGATGCTGATCACCTGGCCGTTGGACATGACCAGGCCGTTGTGGCAGCGGGCCTCGACGGCGCCGCCGCCGAACTGCTCGTCGTAGAGCGTGCGGTAGAGGCCGCCGTGGGCGAGCAGTTCGGCGTGGGAGCCCTGCTCGACCAGCCGGCCGCGGTCGAGCACGAAGATCACGTCGGCGGCGAGGATGGTGGAGAGGCGGTGGGCGATCGCGATCGTCGTGCGGCCCCGCATCAGCGGCTGCAGGGCCGCCTGCACGATCCGTTCGCTGGCGGTGTCCAGGGATGACGTCGCCTCGTCCAGGATCAGCACCCGGGGGTCCTTGAGGACCACCCGGGCGATGGCGAGACGCTGCTTCTCCCCGCCGGAGAGGCGGTAGCCGCGCTCCCCCACCACGGTGTCGTAGCCGTTTTCCAACTCCATGATGCGGTCGTGGATGTAGGCGGCGGTGGCGGCGGCGGCCAGCTCCTCGTCGGTCGCGTGCGGCCGGGCGTAGAGGAGGTTGCGCCGCACGCTGGCGTGGAACAGGTAGCTCTCCTGGGTGACCATGCCGATCGCGTCGCTGAGACTGGCGAGGGTCAGCTGCCGCACGTCGTGGCCGTCCAGCAGCACCCGGCCCCGGGTGGTGTCGTAGAGCCGGGGGATCAGGTAGGAGATGGTGGTCTTGCCGGCCCCGCTCGGCCCCACGATCGCGGCCAGCATCCCGGGCTCGACCCGCAGGTCCAGGTCACGCAGCGCCCAGCGGGAACGCGGCGGGGGGCCGTCGCTGACCGCTGACAGCGACGACGGCGCGGCGTCGTAGGAGAACCAGACCTGGTCGAGGGCGACCTCGCCGCGGACCCGGTCGGCGGGCAGGGCGACCGCGCCGGGGGCGTCCACGATGTCGGGGTGCATGTCGAGGTAGTCGAAGATGCGCGAGAAGAGCGCCAGCGAGCTGGCCACCTCGGTGGAGATCTGCAGCACCTGCCCGATCGGCATGAACAGGCGCGCCTGCAGGGTGGTGAAGGCGACCAGGGTCCCGGGGCTGAGGCGCCCGCCGTGGCGGTAGGTCAGCCCGGCGACCAGGTAGACCAGCGCGGGGGTGATCGAGAAGAAGGTCGAGACCACCGCGAAGAACGACCGGCCGATCATCTGCTGGCGCACTTGGAGGCGGGCGAGGCGCTCGTTCTGCTCGCCGTAGCGCTCGGCTTCGCTCTTCTGGCGGCCGAACACCTTGGCGAGCAGCACTCCGGAGACCGACAGGGTCTCCTCGGTGGTGGCGCTCATCTCGGCGAGCGCCTCCTGGGTCTCGCCGGTGACCCGGCGGCGCGCCCGGCCGACCCGGCGGGTCAGGACGACGAACAGCGGCAGCAGGAACAGCGAAAGCACGGTGAGCTGCCAGCTCAGCACCAGCATCGCCACCAGGGTGGAGAGCAGGATCACCAGGTTGGAGAGCACGCTGGAGGCGACGTCGGTGATCACCACCTGGAGGCCGCCGACGTCGTTGGCGAGGCGGGACTGGATCTCGCCGGTGCGGGTCGCGGTGAAGAAGCGCAGCGGCATGCTCTGCAGGTGGGCGTAGAGGGTGGCGCGCAGGTCGCGCATCACGCTCTGGCCGGTGGTGTTGGTCAGCCAGCTCTGGTAGACGCCGACGAGGCTGGAGACGACCGGGATGGCGATCATCAGGCTGACCAGCGTCACCAGCAGGCGGATCCTGGGGCCGCCGGGGACGAACAGCGCCTTGTCGAAGGTCGCGCGGATCAGCAGCGGGTTGGCCACGCCGAGCCCGGCGGTGACCAGGATCGCCACGGTGACGATCGCGACCTGGAGGCGGTAGGGCCGGAACAGGCGCGCCGCCCGGCGCAGCACCTGCCGGTCGCTGAGGACCTCCCGCAGGCTGCGGTCAGCCTCCGGGCCGGAGGGCATCCTGGACCCGAGCATTCCCCGGCCTCTGCCGCCGCCCCCGACGCCGCCATGCCCGTAGCGCACCGCCATGGCCGCTCCTTCCCCGCGCGCCCTCCACATTGCCTTCCCCAGTGTCGTCCGGGATGCGCCAGACCGCACGGAAGGCGCATTCGCAGGAAGGAGCTTGGCCCGCAATCCAGCAAAATATATGATGCATCCCGACAGCGACGCTGTATCTGGCGTCCAGAGCAAGCGGGACGCTTCAACCGTGCGCATTCGGGTATGAGCCAGTCGGGTATGAGCCAGTCGTGTCGGTGACCGTGATGGTCACGAGGAGGCGACCATGCCGAAAGACCGCAGCGAAGTCTCTCGTCGCGAATTCCTGAGGACCACCGGCACACTCGCCGCCGCGGGCGCCGGCGCGAGCGTCCTGGCGGCGTGCACCGGGCCCGCGGGATCCTCCAGCGCGAAGGGCGGGAAGCAGCTCCGGATCCTGCAGTGGAGCCATTTCGTCCCCAGCTACGACACCTGGTTCGACGGCTGGGCCAAGCAGTGGGGCAAGGACAACGGCATCACCGTGACCGTCGACCACATCGACAACTCCCTGCTCCCCGCCCGCACCGCCGCCGAGATCAACGCCGGCCAGGGCCACGACCTGATCGAGTGGATCGTGCCGCCGTCGTCGCTGGAGCCGAGCGTGATCGACGTCAGCGACATCGTCCAGCAGACCATCGGCAAGTACGGCGACCAGGTCAGCTTCGCCAAGCTCTCCAGCTTCAACCCGACCACCAACAAGTACTACAGCTTCGGGCACACCTGGACGCCCGACCCGGGCGACTACCGCAAGAGCCTCTGGAGCAAGGTCGGCCTGCCGAACGGGCCCTCCACCTATGACGAGCTGCTCAGCGGCGGCACCGAGCTCAAGAGGAGCCAGGGCATCCCGGTCGGCATCGGCATGTCGCAGGAGGTCGACTCCAACATGGCGGCCCGGGGCCTGATGTGGTCGTTCGGCGGGTCGATCCAGGACGCGCAGCAGAACGTGGTGATCAACTCCCCCGAGGTGATCGACGCGGTCGACTACATGGCCAAGCTGTTCAAGCAGAGCATGACCGACGAGATCTTCAGCTGGACCGCCGCCTCCAACAACCAGGGGCTGATCGCGGGCAAGCTCAACTACATCCTCAACTCGATCTCCGCATACCGCAGCGCGCAGGGCTCCAACCCGGCGGTGGCCAACGACATCTTCTTCCGGACGGCGCTGCGGGGCCCCAAGACGGCGCTGGTCGCCCAGCACGTGGTGCGCAGCTACATCGTCCCCAAGTTCTCCAAGCAGGTGGACACCGCCAAGAAGTTCCTGCTGGCGCTGGCCGACCAGTCGCACAACGTCACCTACAACTCCAAGCTGTACGACTTCCCCTCGTTCAAGAACGCCCCCGCCTGGAAGGAGCTGCCCGGCTGGCTCGACAACGACCCCTTCAGCTCGCAGCCAGCCAACAAGCTCGCGCTGCTCAAGGACGCGGAGAGCTGGAGCGTCAACGTCGGCCACCCGGGCCCCGCCAACGCGGCCGAGAGCGAGATCTTCACCACCTTCGTGATCCCGAACATGATGGCCGACGCCGCCCACGGCATGCCCGCCAAGGACGCCGTGGCCAAGGCGGAGGCGGCCATCAAGCCGATCTACGCGAAGTGGCGCCAGCAGGGCCTGGTCGGCGGCACCTCCTGATGACCAGGCGCAACCTCCCGGGGGGGCAGGGCTCGCCATGGCGGTAGTGGAAACCAGGGAGGTCCGCAAGGTCTTCACCGACACCCCTGCGGTCGACGGGATCGACCTGCGCACCGAGGAGGGCGAGTACCTGGTGCTGCTGGGCCCGTCGGGGTCCGGCAAGACGACGCTGCTGCGGATGATCGCCGGGCTGGAGCGCCCCACCGCCGGGGAGGTGCGGATCGGCGGGCAGGTGGTCAACGACCTGCCCCCGAGGGCGCGGCAGATCGCCATGGTGTTCCAGAGCTACGCCCTCTACCCGCACAAGACGGTGTTCGCCAACATCGCCTTCCCGCTCGCCGCCCGGGGGGTGGCGAAGGAGGACCGGCCCGAGCGGGTCCGCTGGGCCGCCCAGCTGCTCGGCATCGGCCACCTGCTCGACCGCAAACCGCGCCAGCTCTCCGGTGGGGAGCGCCAGCGGGTCGCGCTCGCGCGGGCGCTGGTGCGCGAGCCGCAGGTGTTCCTGCTGGACGAGCCGCTCTCCAACCTGGACGCCAAGCTGCGCGCCTCCGCCCGCGAGGACCTCAAGGAGTTCCAGCGGCGGGTCGGCATCACCACGATCTACGTCACCCACGACCAGGTGGAGGCGATGGGCCTCGGCGACCGCATCGCCGTGCTCGACCACGGCCGCCTGCAGCAGGTCGGCACCCCCTGGGAGATCTACCACGAGCCAGCCAACATCTTCGTCGCCACCTTCGTCGGCTCCCCGCCGATGAACCTGATCGAGCAGGAGGGCGTCCTGTTCGGCTTCCGGCCCGAGCACTTCCTGCCCGCCGGGCTGGTGGCGGCCGGAGGCGGGAAGGTGCTGCTCGACTACAAGGTCGACCGGGTCGAGTACCTCGGCTCTGACCGGCTCGTCTACGGCACCATCCCGGCGCTCTCGCCGGGCACCCGGGTGATCTCCCGGCTGCCGTTCACGGTCACCGACCCGGTGGAGGACGGCACCACCGCCCACTTCGCGCTCGCTGCCTCAAGCGTCCGCTGCTTCAGCAAGGAGAGCGGGGAGCGGGTCGAGGCCAAGCCGTTGCTGGGGAGTTCGGGGGGCACGGTCTCGTGACGGCCGCGGCGGAGGCAGGCACCCGGGTACGACGGCAGCGCTACCTGCTCGACCGGGAGGGCGTCCTCGGGCCGCTGCTGCTGTTGCCGGCGGTGGCCTACCTGGCGATCCTGGTCGCGTTCCCGCTGGTGATGGCGATCGTCTACGCGTTCACCAGCATCACCACCGGGAACCCGGCGCTGCACTTCGTCGGGCTGCAGACCTT
>DASWDC010000333.1:0-1877 GCA_036395655.1 Actinomycetota bacterium
CGCGGTCCGACAGGGTCATGGCGGGCGCGACGGTAATCGAGTCGCCGGTGTGGACGCCCATCGGGTCGAGGTTCTCGATGGAGCAGACCACCACCGCGTTGTCGGCGCGGTCGCGCATCACCTCCAGCTCGAACTCCTTCCAGCCGAGCACCGACTCCTCCACCAGCACCCGCCGGACTGGGCTGGCGGCCAGGCCCTGGGCGAGCAGCTCGTCCAACGCCGCGGCGTCGTAGGCGATCCCGCCGCCCCAGCCGCCGAGGGTGAAGGAGGGCCGCAGCACCAGCGGCAGGCCGAGTTCGGCGGCGGCCTCGCGGCCCTGCTCCAGGGTCCCGACCTCGACGCTTGCCGGGAGGTCGAGCCCGGCGGCGCGGCAGACCTCGCTGAAGGCGACGCGGGACTCGGCGCGGCGGACCGCCTCGACGGTGGCGCCGATCAGCTCCACCCCGAAGCGTTCCAGGTCGCCGCGCTCATGCAGGGCGACGGCGAGGTTGAGGGCGGTCTGCCCGCCGAGGGTCGGCAGCAGCGCGTCGGGCCGCTCGGCCTCCAGCACCGCCGCGACCGAGCCGGGGGTGAGCGGTTCCAGGTAGGTGGCGTCGGCGACCTCCGGGTCGGTCATGATCGTGGCGGGGTTGGAGTTGACCAGGATCACCCGCAGGCCGAGCCGCCGCAGCGCCCGGCAGGCCTGCGTGCCGGAGTAGTCGAACTCGGCGGCCTGGCCGATCACGATCGGCCCGGAGCCGATCACCAGGATCGAGCGGAGGTCGTCGCGCAGCGGCACTAGGAGGCGCCCTCCGGGTCCGGGTTCCGGTTCGGTGGGTTGTAGGCGGACTGGCCGCCGTCCCAGCCGTCGTAGAGGCCCTTGGCGATCGCCTCGGACCACAGCGCGCGGACCTGCCCGGGGGTGAGCAGGCCGAGCTTGATGGCGTAGCGGCTGGCGCCCTCGCAGCTGGCAACCAGGATGCGGAGCTTGGCCTCGTCCCCGGCGGTGGCGTGGCGGCCGGTGGGCGACACGGCGGCGTCGGCCTCGCCCCGCAGGCTCGTCTTGAGCTTGAGGGCGCGGTCGAACTCGCCGCGCAGCGCCTCGGCCGCCTCCCCGGCCGGGGGCAGGGTGCCGGCGTCGACGCCGCCGAGGGTGCGGAAGGTTCGTTGCTCGGTCATCGGCGGGAACCTCCTCCGCGACGCTGGTCCATGAGCGCCGCGAATCGCTCGAACAGGGGATGGGCGTCGTGGGGGCCGGGAGCGGCCTCCGGGTGGTACTGGACCGAGAAGGCGGGCAGGTCGCCGCATTCCAGGCCTTCGACCACGCCGTCGTTGGCGTTGCGGTGGGTGACCTGGACGCCTCTTGGGAGGCTGTCGGCGTCGACCGCGAAGCCGTGGTTGTGGCTGGTGACCGCGACCCGGCCCGTGGCGACCTCCACGACCGGCTGGTTGATGCCTCGGTGGCCGAACTTGAGCCGCACCGTGCGGCCGCCGACCGCCTGGCCGAGGATCTGGTGGCCGAGGCAGATCCCGAAGATCGGCACCCGGCCGAGCAGCTCGCCGACGGCGGCGACCTCCTCGCGGAGGGTGGCGGGGTCGCCGGGGCCGTTGGCGAGCATCACCCCGTCGGGTTCCCAGGCGAGCGTCTCGGCGGCGGGGGTCGTGGCCGGGACGACCAGGACGCGGGCGCCGAGGCGGCGCAGCCTGCGGATGATGTTGGCCTTGGCGCCGTAGTCGTAGAGCACGACCCGGTGGCGCTCGCCCGGGCCCGGGTCGGGCGGCAGCTCCAGGGGGGTCGCGCGGGTGACCTCGGCGATCAGGTTGAGGCCGTTGGGGTCGGGGGCGGCGAGGGCGGCGGCCTGGAGTTTCTCGGGGTCGAGGGTCTCGGTGGAGAGGGC
>DASWDC010000334.1:0-3188 GCA_036395655.1 Actinomycetota bacterium
GCGGGCGAGCACCCCGGTGCGGCCGGGCAGGCGCCGCAACGGCGCGCCGATCGCCCCGGCGAGCGGCTTGGCGAACAGCGGGCAGAGCACGGTCACGCCGATGAAGGCGGCGAGCGCGCCGCCGCCGACCAGCAGGCTCCCGGCGCTGGTGTGGCCGAACAGGCCGGCGAGCAGCGCGGCGCCCCCGGCCACCGCCACGGCGGCGCCGCTGACAAGGCGACGGGTGGAAGACCCCCCCGTGGCCGGGGTGGTGGTGCGCAGCGCGGCGATCGGGACGATCAGGGTGGCCTTGCGGGCCGGCGCGAAGGCGGCGACCAGGGTGATGAGGACGCCGGTGCCGACCGCGAGCGCGGCGTCGCCGACCGGCAGGTCGAGGCCGGTGCTGGGCAGGTTGATGCTGGCGCCGCGCAGCAGCGCCTGCAGGCCGCTGGCCGCCAGCACCCCGAGGCCGAGGCCGGCCAGGGAGGCGACCAGGCCGAGCACGGCGGCCTCCACCAGGACCGAGCGGAGCACCTGGCGGCGACTCGCGCCGAGCGCGCGCAGCAGCGCCAGCTCGCGGGTGCGCTGCGCCACCAGGATCGAGAAGGTGTTCCAGATGATGAAGGCGCCGACGAACAGGGAGATCAGCGCGAAGGCGAGCAGGCCGTTGGTGAGGAAGCTGATCTGGCCGCGGAGGTCGGAGGCCTGGGTGGCGGCGGCCGAGGCGGCGGTGACGGCCTCGTCGTCGCTGGGCAGCACGCCCGCGACCCGGCTGCGCAGGGCGGCGGGGGTGACGCCGGCGGCGGCCTTGAGGTCGATCTCGTCGTAGGTGTTGTGGCGGCCGTAGAGCTGCTGGGCGGTGACGGCGTCGAAGGCGACCATGCCGACGACGCCGGGGCCGTCGGCCTGGCCGAAGCCGACGATGCCGCTGATGGTGAAGGGCCGGGCGCGGCCGCCGGCCACCACGCGGACGCGGTCGCCGACGTGGAGGCCTTGCTGGGCGGCGGTGGCCGCGTCGATGGCGACCTCGGTGGGGCCAGCGGGGGCCCTGCCCTGCCGCAGCGGATAGGCGGAGGCGAGGGCCGCGTCCGGCGGGTAGCTGACCGCGAAGCCGGAACGGCCGCCGATGACCTTGCCGTCGCTGCCGACGATCCCGGCGCGGTCGGAGGTGGCGCCGTCGGCGGCGGCGACGCCAGCGACCTGGCGGACCTGGCGGACCTGGCTGACGAGGCTGGCGGGGACGGTCGAGCGGGCGAGGGACTGGCTGTTGCTGTTGCCGCCGCTGCTGCCGGTGCTGGAGGCGACCGGGCGGACGATCACGTCGGTGCCGGCGCTGGCGGAGGCGAACATGTTGTCGATGCCGTGGCTGATGGTGGCGGTGAGGATGAAGGTGCCAGCCATGAAGCCGACGCCGAGCGCGATCGCGCAGGCGGTGAGGATCAGGCGGACGCGATGGGCGAGCAGGCCTTTGAGGGTGGCGCGGAGCATCGGGGATCAGCCTCCCAGCTGCTTCATGAAGTCGAGGACGCGCTCGGGGGTGGGAGCGGGCAGGTCGCCGACGACGCGGCCGTCGGCGAGGAAGACGACGTGGTCGGCATAGCTGGCGGCGACCGGGTCGTGGGTGACCATGACCACGGTCTGGCCGAACTCGCGCACCGAGCGGCGCAGCAGGTCGAGGACCTCGGCGCTGGCGCGGGAGTCGAGGTTGCCGGTGGGCTCGTCGGCGAAGACGATCTCGGGCTTGGTGACCAGCGCGCGGGCGACCGCGACGCGCTGCTGCTGGCCGCCGGAAAGCTCGGCCGGCCGGTGGCTGAGCCGCTGCTGGAGGCCGACCGCGGCGATCACGGTGTCGTACCAGCTGTTGTCGGGGCGGCGGCCGGCGATGTCGAGCGGCAGGGTGATGTTGGCGGCCGCGCTCAGCGCCGGCAGCAGGTTGTAGGCCTGGAAGACGAAGCCGACCTGGTCGCGGCGGAGCCGGGTCAGGCGCCGCTCGGGGAGGCTGGTGATCTCGGTGCCGCCGATCCAGATCTGGCCGCCGCTGACGGCGTCGAGGCCGGCGAGGCAGTGCATCAGCGTCGACTTGCCCGAGCCCGACGGGCCCATCACCGCGGTGAAGGTGGCGCGGGCGATCTCGATGGAGACGTGGTCGAGGGCGGTGACCGCGTTGTCGCCGCTGCCGAAGCGCTTGGTCACCTCGACGGCGCGGGCGGCAAGCGCGACGGCGGTGCTCATGGTGGTGGGTTCGGCGGTTGCGCCGATGGCGCCGGGGCGCGCCGTCGTCTCGGTCATCGCTGGCTCCTCTCGGAGGCGTGCTGTGCCTTCTCTCGGAGAGGACGCTATGGCCGGCGGCGGCTGGCGTCGTCGGCCGCGCGATCTGGGTTTCGCCTGCATCCTTGGGTCGAGGCAGAGGCGTCCTCCACCTTCAGGTGGAGACCGGCGGCGAGGCGCTAGCCTGTCTGGGGACGGATCAGGCCGGCCTCGTAGGCGAAGACGACCAGCTGGACGCGGTCGCGCAGGCCGAGCTTGCTGAGCAGGTGGTGGACGTGGGTCTTCACGGTCGCGTCGGAGACGACCAGCTCGGCGGCGATCTCGGTGTTGGACAGGCCGCGGGCGACCAGCCTGAGCACGGCCGCCTCCCGTTCGGTCAGCGACGCCAGCGTCTCGGGGACGGCCTGGCGCTGCTCCTCGGCGCCGGGCAGGCGGTGGGCGAAGCGGTCGAGCAGCCGCCGGGTCACGGCGGGTGCGACCACCGCGTCGCCGGCGGCGACCAGCCGGATGGCGTTGACCAGCTCGGCCGCGGGCACGTCCTTGAGCAGGAAGCCGCTCGCCCCGGCGCGCAGGGCCTCCACCACGTACTCGTCGAGGTTGAAGGTGGTGAGGATCAGCACCTTCAGGTGGTCGGTGTTGGCCAGCTCGCGGGTGGCCTGGACGCCGTCCATCACCGGCATGCGGATGTCCATCAGCACCACGTCCGGTGCCAGCCGCCGCGCCAGGCGGATGGCGGTCTCGCCGTCGCCGGCCTCCCCCACCACCTCGATGTCCGGCTCAGCCTCCAGAATCATCCGGAACCCGGTCCGCAGCAGTGGCTGGTCGTCGGCGAGCAGCACCTTGACGGTTGTCATCTGAGAGCGACCTCCAACGGCAGGCGGGCACGGATCTGGTAGCCGCCCCCGGGGCGCGGCCCGGCGGTCAGCTCGCCGTCGAACAGG
>DASWDC010000335.1:0-2856 GCA_036395655.1 Actinomycetota bacterium
GACCCTTTCGGTCCTGATGCCTTCCCTGCTCCCTTCGACCCGCGGGCCCTGGGGTTCGGTCGCTCCTCGATGACCTGACCGCCCAACTGCTGTGCGGCCCAGTCTGCCACCGCGCGAGCGTCCGCGTCCGAGTCGAGCGGCTCGCCGGCATCGTTCTCCGGGTCGATCTCGAACTCGACCGGCGGCGGCTGGTCCTCAGCGGCGGCGGGCGGCGCCGGGCGCGACGGTGCGTTCCTGGCCGGAGCGGTCACGGCGGGGGCGGCGGGGGCCGGGGATCCGCTGGAGGCTGCCGTCTCGCTGATCGCCAGCCGGATCGTCAGGCCGCTGCCGAGCACGGCCTGCAGGGCGGCATCGACTTTCGCGGAACGGCCGTCCTTGCCGAGCGCCTCTGCATAGAAGCGGTCCTTCGGGGCGTATTCCAGCACCACTTGGCGGCCTTCGAGCGCCATCAGCCGGCCATGTTCGAGGTAGCTGGCGACCACCCGCCCGCCGGCCCGCACCCGCTCCACCACCAGCGCCCACGAGCGCTGCACCAGACCGAAGTCGAGCGGCGCCTCCGGCCCGGCGGGCTCGGCCACCGCCCAGTCGGCGTCGGCGGCGCTCGCCGCGCCGATTGAGGACGGAGCCACCGACGGCGCCGAAGGGGCTGTGGACAGCCCGCGCGCGCCCGCCCGCGAACTTGATAGGCTCGTTTCGGGGGGGCCCCCGACGGAGGGGATGGCGGCGGGACCACTCGGCGCGGTCGGGCCTCCTGCGGTGGTGGTGCCTCCTGCGGTGGTGCCCCCCCTCGGGGTGGTCGGTGCCGTCGGCGCCACGGGTGCCACAGGTGCCGCGGGTGTCACAGGTGTCACAGGTGCCATGGGCGCCGAGCCGTCGTCGTTGACGGTGATCGCCAGGCGCCGTTCCAGCCGCTCGATCCGTGCCAGCAGCGCCTCGGCGTCCAGTGACGCCTCCGGCATCGCGGCGCGGGCAAGGCCCACCTCGAGCACCAGCCGCTGATCCGTCGCGGTGCGCAGGTCCTGGTAGACGTCGCCGAGGATACGGACCAGCCGCCCCAGCTCCCCCGGCCCGAAGCGGGCCGCCTGCGCGGCGAGCCGCTCCCGGGTCTCCGCGGTGGTGTCGACCAGCGTGGTCGACTCTGGAGCCACCTTCAGCACGTACAGGTCGCGAAGGTGCTCCAGCGCCTCACGAGCGAAGTGGTGCAGGTCGTGCCCGGCCTGGACCACCTGCTCCACGCATCCCAGCACCTCGCCGACCCGGTGCCCGGCGAGCGCGTCGGCCAGCTCGAACCGCAGCTCAACTGGCAGCACCCCGAGCAGCCGCGCCACGTCCGCATGGGAGACCCGCTTCCCCGCGAAGGTCAGGACCTGATCGAGCCGGCTGAGGCCGTCACGCACCGACCCGTCAGCCGCCTTGACGACCAGCTCCAGGGCTGCCGGCTCGATGTCGACCCCCTCGGCGGCGCACAGCTTCCCGAAGTAGTCCACCAGCACCGTCGACCGCACCCGCCGGAAGTCGTGCCGCTGGCAGCGCGACCGGATCGCCTCAATGACCTTGTGCGGCTCGGTGGTACAGAACATGAACCGCACATGCTCCGGCGGCTCCTCCAGCACCTTCAGCATCGCGTTGAAGCCCTGCGGCGTCACCATGTGCGCCTCGTCCACGATGTAGACCTTGTAGCGCGAGGCCGCCGGCGCATAATTGGCCCGCTCCCGCAGGTCCCGGGCGTCATCGACCGACCCGTGGCTCGCCGCGTCGATCTCGACCACGTCGAGGCTGGCGCCGTCGGTGATCGACCGGCAGGACTCACACTGGTTGCACGGCTCCGCTGTCGGCCCCCGCTCGCAGTTGAGCGCCTTCGCCAGCAACCGCGCCGTGGTCGTCTTCCCAGTCCCCCGCGTCCCCGTGAACAGCAACGCATGATGGACCTGGCCGGTCTGCACAGCGTTCGTCAGCGTCCCGACGATGTGGTCCTGCCCGACCACCTCGCCAAACGTCTGCGGCCGCCACTTCCGATAGAGCGCAACGTATCCCATAAGGGCTCTGAGTCAGCGAAGTTAGGAAGAAGTTAGCAAGAGGGAGAGGCCTCAGCCCCAAGTCGCCCGAGCATATCACCGCCCACCGACACCCCCTGACCCGGCCCACCCCTACCACTGGAGGGAGCTCGAGGGGGAGCCGCGCCGCGGCTCCCCCTCGATAAGGACCGTGCACCTGCCGTCGACCCCGGCACCCGGAGCGCTGGCCAAAGCCGGTGGCTCGGGCCCGGCACCCCCGCGGCACACGCCAGTGCTCACTTAGCGCTGCTTCCTCCCGGACCTGACGCGGTTCGCGAGGTGGCGTTGCGCGGGACCTGACCGTCAACACTCCGTACTCGGCGCTGACCTCCGGACGCGGACCCTCGGGCAGGGATTCAGCCCCGCTGGAGCGGATTGCGGGTACAGGGCACCGCTAGCTCCCCACCTAGCACGGTCCGCCCCGAGCCTACCACGCCCGCATCGAGGAATTTATTTGTATGCTACAACCAACTACTCTAAACTGGCGGCATGACCCCCGGATCCGCCATGGACGCCCAGCAGGAGTCGCTCGCGCGGATCGAGCTGGCCTTTTCCCTGCTGATCCGGCTTGGAAACCGCCCCAAGATGCGGGAGGCACTGGCCAAGGCCACCGGGATGTCGCTCGACCGGGCGGCGCTCACGGTCCTCTCCAGCCTTTCCGAGCACGGGGCAAGCCGCCTCTCCGAACTTTCGCCCCGCATCGGCGTCGACACCTCCACCGCCTGCAGGCAGGTCCAGAACCTGGAACGCCTCGGCCTGGTCGACCGCGTGGCCGACCCCGCCGACCGGCGCGCCAGCCGCC
>DASWDC010000336.1:0-3091 GCA_036395655.1 Actinomycetota bacterium
ACCGCGTGGCCGACCCCGCCGACCGGCGCGCCAGCCGCCTGCGTCTCAGTGTGGAGGGCGAGCGGGTCTTCGCGCGTGTCCGGGCCGCCCGCCGCGACGCCGTGGCGGCGGTGATCGCGGGATGGACCCCGGAGCAGCGCGGCGGATTCGCCACCCTGCTCCTGGAACTGGTGCAGGGCCTCGAGACGGCGGTGGCGGACGGGACCTTCGGAGGAAGCCCTCACCCCGCGCCGACGGAAGCCTCAGCAGCAAAGGAAGCCACCACAGGAGTGCGCGTATGACGACCACCATCGAGCAGCGTGGCGACCGCCTCAGTCACCGGCAGATCCAGATCGTGTTTCTCGGGCTGATGCTCGGCATGCTGCTGGCAGCGCTCGACCAGACCATCGTGTCGACGGCGTTGCCCACGATCGTCGGCGACCTCGGCGGCCTCACGCATCTCTCCTGGGTGGTCACCGCCTACCTGCTCGCCTCCACCGCCTCGACGCCGCTCTACGGCAAGCTCGGCGACCTCTACGGCCGCAAGATCATCTTCCAGGCGGCGATCGTCATCTTCCTGGCCGGCTCGGCGCTGTCCGGGCTGTCGCAGAACATGAATGAGCTGATCGCCTTCCGCGCCCTGCAGGGGCTCGGCGCCGGCGGCCTCATGGCCAGCGCCCTGGCGATCATCGGCGACGTGGTGGCGCCCCGCGAGCGCGGCCGCTACCAGGGCTACATGGGCGGCGTGTTCGCCTTCGCCAGCGTGGCCGGGCCGCTGACCGGCGGCTTCTTCACCGACCACCTCTCCTGGCGCTGGGTCTTCTATATCAACCTGCCGATCGGCGCGCTGGCGCTGGTGGTCACCAGCATCGTCCTGGACCTCCCGTTCCGGCGGGTGCAGCGCCGCATCGACTGGCTCGGCGCCGGCCTGATCGTCGCGGCGGTCACCAGCATCCTGCTGGTCACGGTGTGGGGCGGCGACCAGTACGCCTGGGGCTCCCCGCAGATCCTCGGCCTCGCCGCGGCCGGCCTGGTGCTGCTCGCCCTGTTCATCCTCCAGGAGCGCCGCGCCGAGGAGCCGATCCTGCCCCCGCACCTGTTCGCCAACGGCATCTTCCGGGTGTCGCTGCTGCTGATGTTCCTGGTCGCCATCGGACTGTTCGGCGCGCTCGTCTACCTGCCGGTGTTCCTGCAGCTCGCCACCGGTGCCAGCGCCACCAACTCGGGCCTGCTGCTGCTCCCGCTGATGGCCGGGTTGCTCTGCACCTCGATCGCGTCCGGCCAGCTGATCACCCGCACCGGCCACTACAAGTGGTCGCCGCTGACCGGCACCTTCATCATGACCATCGGCCTGTTCCTGCTCTCCCGCATGACCATCGACACCACCAGGCTCACCTCGGGCCTGTACATGCTGGTCCTCGGCTTCGGCCTCGGCGGGCTGATGCAGGTGTCGGTGCTGGCGACCCAGAACGCGGTCGACCGGCGCGACCTCGGCACGGCCACCTCGGCGATCGGCTTCTTCCGCAACCTCGGCGGCGCCGTTGGGGTGGCGGGCTTCGGCGCGGTGTTCACCAACCGCCTGGCCCACTATCTGCCGCAGCACCTGCCGGCCAGCGCCCTCGGCCGCTTCAACGTCAAGGCGCTCCAGGGCAGCCCCAGCACCATCCACCAGCTCCCGCCGGTCCTGCGGGACGGCATCGCCCAGTCGTTCGCCCAGGCGATCCACGTGGTCTACCTGGTGGCGGTCCCGGTCGCGGCGCTGTCGTTCGTGGTGGCCCTGTTCCTCAAGGAACTCCCCCTGCGCGAACGCGCCAACATCGGCACCAACGCCGAGGCCCAAGCCCCGGCCCAGGCGATCCCCGTCCCCGGGACAGGCGGAGACGGCGATGAGGGTCAAGGCTCGGCGCCGTCCTTCGAGCACGCGAGCGCGCCGGACTGAGGCCGGACTGAGGCCGAGCCCGCTCCCAGCCCCAGCGAAGCTGTTGGCGGAGGCTGAGGGGTTCGAACCCTCGAGAAGGTTGCCCTCCTACACGCTTTCCAGGCGTGTGCCTTCGACCGCTCGGCCAAGCCTCCGCGCGCAGTCTAGCAACCTGTGGTGAGGGGGCGCCGAGGTCGTCCACCCGGCCTTACCCCGCGAAGTGCTGGGCCAGGCGGACGACCGCGCCGTAGAGGCCGACGGCGCCCAGGCACAGTGGGATCAGCAGGAGTTGACCAGGGTGTCGAGCAGCTCGACCCGCCGCCGCCCCAGCGGTGAGGCCGCCTGGCCGCGGACCAGCAGGGCGGCGAGGCCCAGGGTCGCCGCGGTGCCGAGCAGCAGCACCGCCACCTCGGCCTGCCGGGCGGGTCCAACCGGAGCGTGATGGGCGAGCGCGGCGGCGGCGTTGGCGGCCCGCCCGACCCTCCAGACAAGCAGCGCGGCGGCAGCGAGCACGGCGGGGGCGACCGCCTCGGCCAGGTCCACGACCACCACCGGGCCAGGCGCCCGCGAACTCGGTGTGAGGTAGACATGTGGTTTTTAAGGAAGATCGCGACACTAACGCAGGGCACTCTGGGCGCTCACGCCTGACTCAGCCCAATCGGCCAGCTCCGCCGGGTTATGGCCCCTGGTTGGCGATCTCGAGCAGCACGTCGGCATGACAGGGCAACCCCGCCGCGCACCAGCAGGCCAGATCCTTGCCGACCAGCTCCTGGCGGGCGGCCTCGACCAGCTCCGGATGCTCGGCGAGGTGGCCGCGGTACCGCTCGACCGCGCGGGCGTTGGCCTCCGGCGAGCGTGCCCGAGGCCGAAACGGGTTCTGCCACTTCGTCGGCGCGGCCACCGACACCGCCCCGGGCGGCAGGCGCCACCCACGGGTGCGGCGAAGCTGGACGCGGCTCGGCACGCTCGCCCTCGACAGGCTTACATCGTCTCCACAGAATCCACAGCGTGGCGGCAAGGATGGGATTCGAACCCATGGACGCCTTGCGACGTCAACGGTTTTCGAGACCGCCCCATTCGTCCGCTCTGGCACCTTGCCGTAACGGAGTATAGCGGAGGTCAGGGGCGAGGCGGCTCCGCCTCCGCCTCCCTCCCATGGACGGCATCGCTTCGCTCGCCTACACGCTCGGGCGG
>DASWDC010000337.1:0-3934 GCA_036395655.1 Actinomycetota bacterium
CTGCATGGGCACCCGGCGTCCGAACCCCGACCACAGGTAGCAGGTGTCCAGCAGGGTGAGGCGGATGCCGGCGTCGGCCGCCGCCGCGCACAGCGCCTCGCCCATCGCGTTCGGGTCTTGGTAGGGCCGCCCGCCGGGCTGGTGGTGCAGGTAGTGGAACTCCCCCACCGCGGTCCAGCCGGCCAGCGTCATCTCGGCGAACACCGCGCGGGCGAGCTGCCGGTAGCCGTCCGGGTCCAGGGTGGCCGCCGCCTGGTACATCAGCTCCCGCCAGCGCCAGAAGTCGCCGCCGGCCCGGTGGGTGCGGCCCCGCAGCAGCCGGTGGAAGGCATGGGAGTGCGCGTTGGCGAACCCCGGCAGGGTGAGGCCCCGCAGCACCCGCACACCGGCCCCCGCGCCGCTGCCTGGACCCACCTCCCGGTCCGCGGCTGGAGGCGGGGGCACGCCAGCCTCCACCCGGACGATGCGCTCGCCCTCCACCTCGATCAAGACCCCAGCTGCCACCCGCCCCGGGCCGAGCCAGGCATGCTCGCAGTGCCAGCGGGCCGTCGCCGGCGCCGGATCTAGCGGCACGCGAGGTCCTGGAGGGCGGCCGCCAGGGCGCGGACGCCCACAACGCAGTCCTCGGTGCTGGCGTGCTCGGCTGGGCTGTGGCTGGTGCCGGTGGGGTTGCGGACGAACAGCATGGCGGCGGGGAGGTGCCTGGCGAGCACGGCGGCGTCGTGGCCGGCGGCGGTCGGCAGGCGGCAGGGCGTGGCGCCGACCGCCTCGACCGCGTCGCCGAGGCGGCGCAGCAACGGCCCGTCGAAGCTGGTGCCGGCGCTGCGGGACTCGCGGGCGACCTCGACCTGGACGCCGTTGCGCGCCGCCGACAGCCGCACCGCGCGGCCCAGCTCGGCGACCAGCCGCTCCAGGGTGGCCTCGTCGGGAGCGCGGACGTCGACCCAGAAGGCGGCCCGCTCCGGGACCGCGTTGGTGACGTTGGGGGCGACCTCGACCCGGCCGACGGTGGCGACCGCCTGCAGCCCGCCGGCCAGGCGGCGGGCCTCGGCGACCGCGTCGGCGAGCACCAGCATCGGGTCGCGGCGGTCGGCCAGGCGGGTGGTGCCGGCGTGGTTGGCCTCCCCGACCGCGTCGAAGCGCCAGCGCCCGTGCGGCCACACCCCGGTCCCGACCGCCAGCGGGCTGCCGAGGTCGGCGAGGCCGCGGCCCTGCTCGACGTGCAGCTCCACGTAGGCGTCCAGGCGTGCCAGGCGCGCCTCGTCGCCGCCGAGGTTGCCGGTGTTCACCCCGGCGGCGTCCATCGCCTCGCGCATGGTGACGCCGCGCGGGTCGGCGCGGTCGAGCACGTCGGCGGGTTCGCGCTCGCCGCAGAGCAGCTCGCTGCCGAGCGTCGGGGTGCCGAAGCGGCCGCCCTCCTCGTCGACGAAGGCGATCACGGCGATCCCGCGCTTGAGGGCGATCCCGCTCGCCACGATCCGCCGCAGCGCCAGCAGCCCGGAGACCACCCCGAGCGCCCCGTCGAAGGCGCCGCCGTTGCGCACCGTGTCCAGATGGCTCCCGGTCGCGACCAGCCGGTCAGCGGCACCGGCGGGCCCGGCGAGCGCCCACAGGTTGCCGTCGCGGTCGGCCTCCACCTTGGCACCCGCCGCCCGCGCGGTGCGGATGAACCAGACGCGCGCCTCGGCGTCCTCAGGGGTCCAGGCGAACCGGGTCCAGCCGCCGGACACCTCGTTGCGGCCGATCGCCGCCAGGGACCCGAAGGACTCCTCGAACTGGGCCTTCTCCTCGGTCTCGCTCATCGGAGCCTAGAGTATCGGGCATCCGCCGCCGCCGAGGGCCGCCGGCATCACAACTTCTGTGGAGAAGGGAGCGCCGAGAGGTGACCGTGACCGGGAGCGACATCGAGGTCGAGCTGCTGGTGGACGCCCACGCCGTCGTCGGGGAGGGGCCCGCCTGGGACGCGGCGCTGCGGCGGCTGGTCTGGGTGGACATCCTCCGGGGGCAGGTACACCTGTACGACCCGGCCACCGGGACCAACGACCAGGCCGATGTCGGCAAGGCGGTGGGCGCGGCGGTGCCGCGCGCCTCGGGCGGGCTGGTGCTGGCGCTGGAGGACGGCTTCGCCGCCTTCGACCCGGCGACCGAGCAGCTGACGCCGCTCGCGCCGGTCGAGGCGGACCAGCCGGGGCTGCGCATGAACGACGGCAAGTGCGACCGCGCCGGGCGCTTCTGGGCGGGCAGCATGGAGTGGGACGGCGAGCACCCGGCCGGGTCGCTGTACCGGCTCGATCCCGACCACCGGGTGACCAGGATGGTCGAGGGGGTGCGGATCTCCAACGGGCTCGGCTGGAGCCCCGACGAGCGGACCATGTACTACATCGACAGCCCCACCCACCGCGTCGACGTGTTCGACTTCGACGTCGAGAGCGGCAGCCTCGCCGGCCGCCGCACCCTCGTCGAGCTGCCCTTGGAGTGGGGCCTGCCGGACGGGATGACGGTGGACGCCGACGGGTTCCTGTGGGTGGCGTACTGGGGCGGCTGGTCGGTGCGGCGCCTCGCCCCCGACGGGACCCTGGCCACGACCCTGCGGCTGCCGGTCAGCCAGGTGTCGAGCTGCGCCTTCGGCGGGCCGGACGGGACCGACCTGTACATCACCTCGGCCAGCAACGAGCTGACCGCGGAGCAGCTCCGCGCCGAGCCGCACGCCGGCGCGCTGTTCCGCGCCCGGCCGGGAGTGGCCGGCGGGCCGATGCACGCCTTCGGGGGCTAGGTCCGGGCCTAGTCATATCGGGCTGATTCTCTCCTTCGGTTGATGTCAGGCAGATGACGCGGATCAAGCCAACCGGAGGCGACGGCCCGCCAACTCTGTGGATACGATGAGCCGATGGCTGCGACCAGCACATATAAAGGACTGTCGTTCTGGCACGACAGCCTGCCCGAGCCGCTCGGGCGGCGGCCGGCGTTACCCGGCGACCTCGACGTGGACGTCGCGGTGGTCGGGGCGGGCTATAGCGGGCTATGGACCGCCTACTACCTCGCCAAGGCCGACCCGGGCCTGCGCGTCGCGGTGCTGGAACGCGAGATCGCCGGGTTCGGCGCCTCCGGCCGCAACGGCGGCTGGTGCTCGGCGCTGTTCCCCGCCAGCCTGGAGAAGGTCGCCCGGGTCGCCGCCGGCGGCGACCGCGGCGGCGGCGACCGCGGCGGTGGCGACCCGCGCGCGGCGGCGGTCGCGCTGGAGCGGGCGATGCAGCGGACCGTCGACGAGGTCGGCCGGGTCGCCGCCGCCGAGGGGATCGACTGCCACTGGGCCAAGGGCGGCACCGTGTCGCTGGCCCGCACCCCGGTCCAGCTGGACCGTGCCAAGGAGCACGTCGCCCACGCCCGCGCCTGGGGGTTCGGCGACGACGACCTGCGGCTGCTCGGTCCCGACGAGGCGGGCGCCATGGTCAACGCGACCCGGGTGCTGGGCGGCACCTGGACGCCCCACTGCGCCGCCATCCACCCGGCCCGGCTGGCCCGCGGGCTGGCCGCCGCCGTCGAACGGCTCGGCGTCAAGCTCTACGAAGGCACCCCGGTGCTGGAGATCCAGCCGGGCGCGGTCCGGACCGCCAGCGGCACCGTCAAGGCGGAGCGGATCGTCCGCGCCACCGAGGGCTACAGCCCCCGCCTTCCGGGCCTGCGGCGCGCGGTCGCGCCGGTCTACTCGCTGATGATCGCCACCGAGCCGCTGCCCGCCTCGACTTGGGAGCGGATCGGGCTGGCGAGCCGGCCGACCTTCACCGACTACCGTCACCTGATCATCTACGGGCAGCGCACCGCCGACGGCCGCTTCGCCTTCGGGGGCCGCGGCGCCCCCTACCATTTCGGCTCGAAGATCCGTCCCGAGTTCGACCGCGAACCCGCCGTGTTCGCCGAGCTGCGCCGCGTCCTC
>DASWDC010000338.1:0-6970 GCA_036395655.1 Actinomycetota bacterium
GGTCCAGCACCACCACCCGCGGGTCGCCGCGCAGGCGCAGGTCGAGCTGGCCATAGCCGACGTCGACCGCGATCACCGAGGCGGCGCCTGCAGCCAGCAGCACGTCGGTGAACCCGCCGGTGGAAGCGCCGGCGTCCAGGCAGCGGCGCCCCGCCACCGGGACCGCCAGCCGCTCCAGCGCCGGGGCGAGCTTGTCGCCGCCGCGGCTGGCCCAGCGCCGCGCTGGTCCGGCCAGCTCGACCGGGTCGGCCGGTGAGACCAGCGCCGACGGCTTGGCCGCGAGCGAGCCGGCGACCAGGACCTTGCCGTCAAGCACGGCCTGGCTGGCCGCCTCCCGCGAGGGGGCCAGCCCGCGGCGGACCAGCTCCCGGTCCAGCCGCACCCTGGCGGGCACGCTAGAGCCCTTCAAGCTGGTCGAGTTCGGCCAGGATGGCGTCGTTGACGGCCTCGAAGATGGCCGGATGCTCGGCGAGGTCGGCCTCGTGCTGGTCGAGGGCGGCGAGCGCGGCCTCAACCTGCTCGGTCATGGTCGTGCGCATTGGGCCAGTATAGGCACTGGCACCTTGGCGCTAGCCCTGGTCCCGCACCTGATCGTCGCCGCCAGCCTCGGATGCGCCACTGGCCTTGGGTTTTGGCTTGGCCTTGGATCGAGAGGCGGTCGAGGCGGCCGTGCGAGGACGGCTGGCCCGCGCGGGCCGGCTGGCGCCGGTGGCACTGGTGGCGCTGCTGGCGGAGGCGCGCTCCACCGCCTGCTCCAAGGCGCGGACCCGCTGCTGCAGGCGCGCCACCTCGTCCCTGGTCGCGATGCCGAGCGCACCGATCTGCCGTTTCACCTCACGCTGGACCAAGCGGCTGACCGTCTCACGGTTCTTGGCCACCCGCCGCATCAGCTCCTCAGTGGCGCGGCCGACCTGACCGGATTGCAACTCGCCCTGCTTGGCCAGCAGGTTGGTGACCCGTTCGGCCTGCGTCCGGGTCATCTCGCCGAGGCTTGCCAGTGCTTGGAGGTACTGCTCCCGTGCGCTCGCCAACTCCACACCTCCACGGGCCGGAGATTCGTGCGCCGATTCTCCAGCCGGGGGGACCACCGGGCAAGTGCCGAGAACGGTCCGGTCACAAGGCAAGATAGTGTGGTATACATCGCCGGCCACCGCCACACCGCGTGGCGACAGGCGCCGATGTCGAGACGCAAGCGAGGAGGCCGCGTGGCGAGCAAGTCCGAGGTGGGCGACGCGCTGGAGCGGCTGATGGCACGCCTGGACGGCAACGAGACGAACGTCCGCTCGGCCATCCCCGGCCACAAGGTGCTGCGCTGCCGCGTCCCCGACGTGGGCAGCACCTGGTACTCGGTGATCGACGACGGGCACGTCTCGCCGCCGATCGAGCAGCCCCCCGATGACGGGCACGTCGACGTCACGCTCCAGGTCAACTCCGACGACCTGATCGACCTGGTGGAGGAACGGACCTCGTTTCTCTCGGCGTTCCTGTCCGGCAAGGTCCGGGTCGACGCGAGCTTCACGGACCTGCTGCGCATGCGCAATCTTTTGTGACCAACCGGAAGCCGGTGCGATGGTCAGCCTGATCCCGATCCACGACGAGAACCCGACCAGCCGGGTGGCGGTGATCACCTACCTGCTGATCGCCATCAACTTCGTCGTCTTCATCACCGAGCCGGTCGCCACCAGCCTCAACGGCACCCCCACCACCGCCGCCGCGGCATGCCACCAGATCGCCTATTTCCGCGAGTACTCGGCCATCCCCAAGGAGCTGACCTCCAACCAGCAGCTCCCAGTCACCGCCGGGCCGCCGGTCGGGCCCAACCAGTGCTCGGTGGTCCGGGCCCGCTACCACAAGATCCCAGCGCTGTCGGTCCTCTACTCCATGTTCCTGCATGGGAGCTGGCTGCACCTGCTTGGCAACATGCTGTTCTTGTGGGTGTTCGGCAACAACATCGAAGACCGCCTCGGGCGGGTCCGCTACCTGCTCTTCTACCTGTTGTGCGGCTATATCGCGGCCTACGGGTTCGCCCTTGGGGACCCCAACAGCACCACCACGCTGATCGGTGCCTCGGGCGCGATCGCGGGGGTCCTCGGCGCCTACCTGATCCTGTTCCCGCGCGCCCGGGTCACCAGCCTGGTTCCCTTCCTGCTGTTCCTGCCGATCCGATTCCCCGCGTGGGTGGTGCTCGGCTCCTGGTTCCTGCTGCAGTACTTCTACTTCCGCGGCGCCGGGGTCGGCGAGGGCGCGGGGGTCGCCTACCTCGCGCATGTGGTCGGGTTCATCGCCGGCATCATCCTGGTGATCCTGTTCGGCGGGCTCAGCGCTCGCCGCCGCCCGCCGCCGAGCTGGAACCGCTACCAGCGCTACCCCTACGCCTGAGGCTCACCCTCAACCGCGGCTTCAGATCCTGCTTGAGGGCGAGCGGCGGGACGTAGCTCCCGGACCAGCGCGCCATCCGTCGCCGGGTGGAACCCGAGCCGGGTGAGGAATCCCGCCGCGCTGGTGTCGGAGGTGCGGCGCGCCACGATGGCCTGGGCTCCCCGTCCCCGTCCCGGTCCCCGGGCGCGCAACGTCAGGCTGGCCGCCAGCAGCAGCCGCGTGCCGATCAGCGCGCCACGGCGCTCAGCCGCCACCACGACGCCGTCGAGCAGCGCCTCCCCCCTGCCAGCGGCGCCGTCCTCGCCCTCGCCGCCGGGCAACCGGCATGCGACCGCTCCGACGACCCGGCCGTCCTGCTGGTCCACCGCGACCAGCAGGACGGCGGGGACGTCGGGGACCCCGTGGCCTCCGTGGCCTCCGTGGCCTCCGTGGCCCCCATGGCCCTCCGTGGCGAGCAGGGCCATGGCGGCTTCGGCCTCCGCGCCGCCAGCGGAGCGGATCAGCGGACCGGGTGGCGCCAGCAGGCCGCCCACGTCGGCGAGCAGGTGGTCGGGTGCCGCAGGCAGGTCGAGCAGGCGCTCCGGCCGGGTCACCCCGCTGAGCACCAGCGCGACATCCCAGCCGAGCGCCTTGGCGCCGGCCAGGTCGGTGTCGTCGCGATCGCCCACCATCAGGATCGGCGCGGCGCCGAGCCGTGCGGCCGCCGCCTCGAACAGGGCAGGCTCGGGCTTGCCGGCCACCGCCGGGCGGACCCCGGTGGCGGTCTCCAGCAGCGCCAGTACCGAACCGGCGCCCGGCCAGGGCCCCTCGGGGGTGGGCAGGCTGGCGTCGGCGTTGCTGCCGACGAACCGGGCCCCCGCCGCGATCGCCAGCGTCGCCGCCCGCACCTTGTCGTAGGTCAGCGCCGGGTCGAGCCCGGCCACCACCAGCTCGGCCGCCCGCCAGTCGCGCGGGTCGAGCAGCCGCGCACCAGCGCCCTCCAGCGCCTCCAGCAGCCCCGGGCCGCCAAGTGCCAGCACCCGCCGGCCGGCCAGCCCCTCCGGCCCGCCAAGCAGCCGCACCACCGCGTCCGCCGAGGTCAGCACCTCCTCGGCACTCGCCTTGACCCCGAGCCGGTTGAGCTTGTCCGCCACCGCCGAGGCCGGCCGCAGCGCGTTGTTGGTCACGAACCCGACCCGCACCCCAAGCCCACGCACGCCCTCCAGCGTCTCCGGAGCATCCGGGATCGCCTGGTCGCCGAGGTAGACGACTCCGTCCAGGTCGAACACGACCGAGCGGTAGCGCCCGGCCAGCGGGCCGCCCGGCGCTGTGGCTGTGGCCGGCGGCCCGCCCTCCACCTTCGCGCCCACCTCCGCGCCCACCTCAGCCGCCGGCCATGCCGGCGTCGCTGTCCGGCCCGCGTCCGGGGGCGCCTTCGGCACTGACCGCACGTTCCAGCGGACCGAGGGCGCGCTGGTAGGCGCGGATGCCGGGCCGCATGACCAGCGCGAGCCGTAGATGACCGAGGGCATGGCGACGCTCGCCGGTCCGGGCGAGGCACAGCGCCAGCCCGAAATGGGCGTAGTCGTTGCTCGGGTCCAGCTCCAGCGTGCGGCGGAACTGCGCCCCGGCCGACGACAGCCGACCAGTCGCGTAGTATGCCCGGCCAAGCGCCTCGCACACCGAGCCCTTGTCGGGCTGCAGGTCCCGCGCCCGCTCCAGCACGATCACTGCCTGATGGGCGTGATGCGCTGCCAGCAGCTCGCTCCCGCGGCGAAACAGCTCGTAGGCGTCGGACGCGCCGGCGTCGGCCTCGATAAGACCCTCCTCGATTCGACGTTTCCTGGCGGCGGGACCACCGCCCTTGCTACAACGGCCGCATGACCGCTGACGCCCTGCCCCCATGGTAGCCGTCGCCCCCTTTCGCGGGCTTCGCTTTGATCCAGCCGTGACCGGCGACCCCGGCCTGGTGGTCACCCCTCCCCTCGACGTGATCACCCCCCAGCTCCGCACCGCCTACGAGCAGCGCAGCCGCCATAACGTCATCCGGCTCTCCCCTGGTAGCGGCGGGCGCGGCGACGTCCCCGACGATCCCGGACAATACGACCAGGTCGCCAAGCTGCTCGCCGCGTGGCGAGAGGAGGGCGCCCTGCGCCTCGACCCGCGGCCCTCCCTCTACCTCTACGAAGAGACCTACGAGGTGGGTGGCGAGCAGCGCGCGCAGCGAGGCGTTCTCAGCTCGGTCCAGCTGGACGACTCTCGGCGCTGGGTCCTGCCGCACGAGGGCACCCTGGCGCCGCTGGTCGCCGACCGGCTGCGCCTGCTGGAGGCGACCCGTGCCAACCTCTCCCCGGTGTTCGGGCTCTACGCCGGCAGCGGCCGGACCGCCGCGCTCCTCGACCGGATGGCCGCTGCCGCGCCAGCGGTCCATGCCACCGACCCGGCCGGGACCGGGCACCGGGTCTGGGAGATCACCGACCCGGCCATCATCAGCGCCTGGAGTGGCCTGCTCGCCGCCGAGCGGGTGCTGGTCGCCGACGGCCACCACCGCTGGCGCGCCGCGCTCACCTACCGCGACGCGATGCGCCGCATCGATTCGGGGCGGCGCGACGCGCCCTGGGAGCGCACCCTCGCGTACCTGGTTGACGCCGACCACGCCGGGCCAGCGGTCCTCGCCAACCATCGGCTGCTCAAGGGTGTCCCTGGCGGAAGCGTCCTGGCCGCGCTCGCCGGCGACTTCGACGCGGTTCCGCTCGCCAGCGCCGCCGAGATCGAGGGCGGCCTCGCGGAGCTGCCCCGTGAGGCGCTCGCTTTCGGCCTCTACACCCCCAGGGAGAGCTGGCTGCTGGTCGCCCGCGACCCGGTCGCGCTCGCCGCCGAGACCGGCCTTGGGCGCTGGCCGCTCGACGTCGAGGTCCTCCACGGGCCAGTACTCGCTGGTCGGCTCGGCGTCCGCGACACCGGCCGCCAAGTCGTCTCCTCCGGCGCCGACCTCGATCGCGCCGCCCAGCGGGTCGACGCCAACGGCGGCTGCAGCAGCCTGCTGGCCCTGCGGCCCGCCCCGTTCCGCGACGTCATGGCGGTCGCCCAGGCTGGCGAGACCCTCCCAGCGAAGACCACCTTCTTCCACCCCAAACCACGCGACGGGCTGGTGCTGCGGCCCCTGGAACCGGAGGAGTAGCTCATGAGCGTCCTCGACGCCCTGCCTGACGGGGTCATCGGCATCGACACCCATATGGGTGGCATCTCGGAGATCACCGCGGGATACCTGCTCCCCGCCGAGCGGCCCGCCCTGATCGAGACCGGCCCCGCCAAGGTCGCCGGCGAGATCGCCGCCGGCGTCACCCGCGCCGGCCTCGACGCCGCCGACCTCGCCTGGATCGTCGTCAGCCACATCCACCTCGACCACGCAGGCGGCGTCGGCGACCTGCTCCGCACGTTCCCCAACGCCACTGTGGTCGTCCACCCCGCCGGCGCCAGGCACCTGGTCGACCCCGAGCGCCTGCTGGCCAGCTCCGCGCGGGTCTACGGCGCGCTGATGGACACCGTCTACGGCGGCCTCACCCCGGTGGAGGCCGACCGCATCAAAGCTGCCGAGGACGGCGAGACCCTCGACCTCGGCGGCCGCCGCCTGGAACTGCTCCACGCCCCCGGGCACGCCAAGCACCACATGGCCGTGTTCGAACCCGACCTCGGCGCGCTGTTCACCGGCGACGGCGTCGGCGTGCTGCTCCCGAGCAGTCCCACCGGCGTCCTGCGCCCCGCCACCCCTCCGCCTGACTTCGATCGCGACCTGGCCGTTGCCAGCCTGCGCCGCATGGCCAAACTCGACCCCGCCCACGTCGTGCTGACCCACTTCGGCCCCATCGCCCCACCCGCCGAACGCCTCGCCGAGGCCGAGGAACGCCTGCTGCGCTGGTGCGAGACCGCCGAAGCCGCCGCCCGCGAGCACGGCCCGGAGGTCGACCATATCGAGGCTGCCCTCCGGGAACGCTTCGAGCAGGAGGAGGGCATCGCCGCCGACGCCCCAGAAGGCGAGCAGGGCCGCCTGCTGAACAGCTTCCACAGCAACGCCGCCGGCCTCGCCCGCTGGATCGAGGTCCGCGACCGCGACCGCAACCGCAACCGCGACCAGCGGAGGTAAGCGCGGGACGGGCCGCGATGCCGGCCTCGAGCAGGCTCAGAGACTCAGAGACGCTCCAGCCGCGCCGCCGCGTCGAAGAACTCGGGATCCGCCCGCACGACCCGGGCGAACGCCTCCCGCGCACCCGCCCGGTCACCGGCCCGCTCGGCGAGGTCACCCTCGGCGTAGGCGAGCCGCAGGTGGTGCGCTGCGAGCTGCGCCGGCCAGCGCGCATGCCGTCGGATCAGCGCCACACCGGCCGCGGGCTGGTCCAGGTCGCCGTACGCGGAGGCAGCCACGATCAGCAGCTCCGCGGCGGTATCCGCCTCCATACGAGTCCGGTCCGTCGAGCGGAACAGCTCGATCGCCTGCTCCGGCCGTCCCGTCGCCCGCTCGATATCCGCCAGCATCGCACTCAGCTCCACCCCGCCCGAGATCCGCTGCGCCGCCGCCAGCTCCGTCCGCGCCGCCTTGTACTCCTCCGCCTGA
>DASWDC010000339.1:0-7403 GCA_036395655.1 Actinomycetota bacterium
GGATGACGAGGTAGAACGACCCAGCCGCACCGACCAGGATGCCGATCGGCAGGAACAGCGAGGTCCCGAGCCAATGGTCCAGCAGCCAGCCGATGCCGCCCCATGCGATCACCCCCGAAAGCAGCAGCCCGATGATGGTCCAGGCGACCTCGGACCCTCCCCGGTCTCTACCACTACCAGGTGGTTCTCTCATGGGGCGCCGACTATACCAAGGGCACGCGGCCCCGAGCGAGCGCCAGCGCCCGTCCGCCGCCGTGTCTGTCACATAGCCGTGTCTGTCACATAGGGGATCCGGGCACGCAGGATCATGCGCGCCTCGGCGGTCATGAAGGCACAGGCGCCGATCACGGTCGCGAGCGCGAAGGCGGTGTGGTTGAAGGCGGTCGAGCCGCGCAGCAGCAGCAACATCGCCACGATGCCGATCAGCTTGACCAGGTAGGTCCCGAGCGCGACCGGCAGCATCAGCAGCGGGTCGATGCGCCCCGCCACGCTGACCGCCACGATCGTCACCGCGAAGAAGGCGATCGCCAGGCAACTGCCGAGCAGCGCCCCATACAGGCCCTTGTGGCCCGCCTGCAGCGCCGCGACCACGGCGACGACGGCGCAGACCGGGACAGTGGCGAGCACCGCCCCGCGCACGATCCGCGCGTCGGCCGGGTCCACTCAGGCTCCGCTCGCGGGCCGGTGGCGGCCGAAGCGCCAGCGCGGCGCCAGCAGCCCGACGACCCCGCAGACCACCACGATCAGGAAGAACGGCAGGACCTTGCGCGCCCCGGTGAACGCCAGCGCCACCGCGGCGCCCGCCAGCAGCGCACTCCACCCATACAGCACCAGCACCGCCTTGCGGTGGGAGTGGCCGATCTCCAGCAGCCGGTGGTGCAGGTGGTTCTTGTCGGCGGTCATGATCCCCTTGCCGGAGAACATCCGCCGCCCCACCGCGAAGAACGTGTCGAAGAACGGCAACGCCAGCACCAGCAGCGGGATGATCACCGGGATCAACAGGGCGAACTGGTCACCGGCGGCCGGGCGGGTGGTCCGCCCGATCCCGGTGATGGTCGCCCCCGACAGCAGCGTGCCGAGCAGCAGCGACCCCGAATCCCCCATGAAGATCCGCGCGGGGTTGAAGTTGTGCGGCAGGAACCCGATGCAGGCGCCGAACAGCAACGCGGCCAGCAGCGGCGCCGGGCTGGACGCCTCGATCAGCCCGACAGCGCCGGTGCGGTAGCTGTAGACGAAGTAGGCGAGCGCGCCGATCGCCACCAGCCCGGCGGCCAGGCCGTCCAGCCCGTCCACCAGGTTGACCGCGTTGACGGTCACCACCACCAGCAGCACCGTCAGCGGCACGCCCAGGTCCGGCGACAGGATGATGATGTTGCCGGCCTGCAGGTTGTGCAGCGACGGCAGCCAGAAATACAGCACCTGCACCCCGGCCAGGGTCATCACGCTGGCCGCGAAGATCTGCCCGGCCAGCTTCACTGGCGCGCTCAGGCCCTTGAGGTCGTCGACGATCCCGATCGCGACCATCAGCGACGCGCCGACCGCCACCCCCGCCGCGTCCGACGAGGTCAGCAGCTGCTGCGACAGGCCCGGCAGCGACGAGGCGACCGCCAGCCCGCCGATGAACGCCAGGAACATCGCCAGCCCGCCGAGCGTCGGCATCGCCTCGGCGTGGACGGTGCGGTCGTTGGGATGCGCGACCGCGCCGAAGCGGAGCGCCACCCAGCGCACCGCCGGGGTCAGCAGGTACGCCAGCATCGCGGTCGCCCCGCAGACCAGGAGGTAGGAACGTAGATCGCCCACAGCGGGGTGAGGCTATCACCCCAAGGTCAACGCAACGTCAAACCCGCATGTCAAACAGGTCAAGCGGGCGCCCGGACGGTCTTGAGGAGGGAGGCGGCGACGGTGCTCACCAGATCGTCGAGCCGTCTGGCGCAGGCGGCGTGGGCGGCGGCGGGACACCCGTAGGGGTCGTCCACGCCGTCGCCGGGCTGCTCGCGCAGCCGTTCGGCGGCGAGGGCGGCCAGCTCAGCCGGCGAGGCCGGCGGGGCCGTGCCGGGCGGTTCCCGCTCCAGCTCGGCGATCGCGCGTGCGAACGTCCCCAGCAGGAACGTCCGCTTGCCCGCGGCCCGGTCCAATGCCAGCACCGGCGACCGGTGCTCGGCCTCCATACAGAGAATCAGGTCCGCGGCCGCGACCCGGCGGCGGGTCAGCTGCCGCGCCCGGTGGCGCTCCAGCGAGGCGCCCCGCGCCTCCGCCGCGACCGCCGAGGCTTCAACCGCCCGGTTGCCCTCCATCGCGTAGCTGCCGGCGGAGCTGAACCGCAGCGGCACCTCCAGCCCGGGGTGGCTGGCCAGCTCCCTCCGCGCGAACACCTCGGCCATCGCTGACCTGCAGATGTTGCCGGTGCAGACGAACAGCACCGTGAAGGGGTCGCCTGGCGTCGCGGTCCGGGAGGAGGCCGCACCAGTCTCAGCGGTCATCGTCCGGGTCCGGGTCCGGGTCCGGGTCCGGGTCTGGGTCTTCGGCCTTGGTGAGGTTGGCGACATACTCGGTGCTCGGGATGGCGCCCTCGGGGTAGAAGGGCCCGGATTCGTCGAGGTCCTCCATCTCCAGCTCCTCGCCGCCCTCCTCGCTGTAGTCGAGCAGCGGGACTTCGAGGACGGCTTCGAGCTCGGCGGTGGCGATGGCGCCTTCACGCAGGACCATGGGCTTGGGGCCGGTCAGGTCGACGATGGTGGAGGGTGAGCGGCCCATCCTCCAGCCGTCGTCGAAGTAGGCTTCGACGTGGTCGCCGAGCTGTTCGACGACCTGGGGGATCTTGCCGGGGGTCGGTTCGCCGCTGCGGTTGGCGCTGGTGACGGCGAGCGGGCCGGTGCGCTCGATGACCTTGAGAAGGAAGCCCTGCTTGGGCATGCGCAGCGCCACCGTGCCGCGCGAGGCGCCGAGATCCCAGCCGATGCCGGGCGACTCCTTGAGCACGACGGTGAGCGGTCCGGGCCAGTAGTGCGCGAACAGCGTCTCGGCGTGCTCGGTGACGGCCTCGACCAGGCCGAGGGCCTGGCGCCAGGTGTGGATCAGCACCGGCAGCGGCAGGTCCCGGCCGCGTCCCTTGGCCTTGAAGAGGGCGTCGGTGCCGGAGGCGTTGAAGGGGTCGCAGGCGACGCCGTAGACGGTGTCGGTGGGCAGCACCACCAGGCCGCCGCGCGCGATGATCTCGGCGGCGACCTGGACCAGGCCGTCCCATTGTTCCTCGTCCTTGGGGATCCGGATGATCCGCGGGTCGTCGCTCAAGCTGTCGCTCATGCTCGCTCCTTAGATCAGTGCTTCAGGTCTCAGGTCTGGCGGTCGTTGCTCAGGTCTGCCGGTCGTTGGCCGCGGATGACTCGGTCGCGGCCGACCAGGTCGGGCCGCACGGCGACCTCGGTCAGGCCGGCCGCCTGGAACAGCGCGGTTGCGGCGGCGCCCTGATCTTCCCCGATCTCGCAGAAGAGCACACCGCCGGGGGCGAGCCAGCGGGGCGCTGTGGCGGCGACCCGGCGCAGGACGTCGAGGCCGTCGGGGCCGCCGTCGAGGGCGGCGCGCGGTTCGTGCTCCTGGACGTCGTGGGGCAGGGTGGCGATCGCGGCGCTGGGCACATAGGGGACGTTGGCGCACAGCACCCGCACCCGCTCGGCCAGCGCGGCGGGCAGCGGCCGGTCGAGGTCGCCAGCGAGGAGTTCCACGCCGTGCGCGGCGCAGTTGCGGTGTGCCCAGACGAGCGCGCCCGGGTCCAGCTCGGTGGCGACGACCCGCGCGCCAGGGACGGTGGCGGCCAGGAAGCAGGCGATCGCGCCGGAGCCGGTGCAGAGGTCCACCGCGAGGCGCTCCTGTGGAGCGGCGTGGCGGAGGTGGCGGGCGGCGCGGTCGGCGAGGCCCTCGGTTTCGGGCCGGGGGACGAACACGCCGGGCCCGACGTGGATCCGCAGCGGGCCGAAGGGCGCCCAGCCAATCACGTACTGGAGCGGCTCCCCGGCCGCGCGGCGCGCGACCATCGCCTCCAAGGCCTCCGGCTCGCCGCCGGTCTCCTCCAGCAGCCAGCGGGCCTCGGCCCGGGCCGAGACGCACCCGGCCGCCGCGAGCCGCGCGGTCACCGCGGCGAGCGGACTGGTGCGGGAAGTTCTCATTGGGGTGCCCCCGCCTCGCCCAGCTGGGCCTGGTGGTCGCGGGCGGCGAGCTCGTCGATGATGCGGTCGAGGCCCTTGCCCTCCAGCACGCCGGAGAGGTCGCCGACTGAGAGGCCGATGCGGTGGTCGGTGACGCGGTCCTGGGGGAAGTTGTAGGTGCGGATCCGCTCGGAGCGGTCCAGGGAGCGGACCTGGGAGCGGCGTTCGGCGGCGAGCTGAGCCTGCTGCTCGGCCTGGGCGCGTTCCAGGAGGCGGGCGCGGAGCACGCGCATGGCCTTCTCGCGGTTCTGGATCTGCGACTTCTCGTCCTGCATCGCCACCACGACGCCGGATGGGAAGTGGGTGATGCGGACCGCCGAGTCGGTGGTGTTGACCGACTGGCCGCCCGGGCCGGTGGAGCGGTAGACGTCGATCTTGAGGTCGCCCGGGTCGATCTGGACGTCGATCTCCTCGGCTTCGGGGAGCACGTTGACCCCGGCGGCGGAGGTGTGGATGCGGCCCTGCGACTCGGTGACGGGGACCCGCTGGACACGGTGGACGCCGGCTTCGTACTTGAGGCGCGACCAGGCACCCTTGCCGTGGACGGCGAAGATGACCTCTTTGACGCCTTCCAGGCTTGATTCGCTGCGGGACAGCGGCTCCACCTTGTAGCCGTGCTGCTCGGCCCAGCGGGTGTACATCCGGTAGAGGTCGCCGGCGAACAGGGCGGCCTCGTCGCCGCCGGTGCCGGCGCGGACCTCGACGATCACGTCCTTGTCGTCGTTGGGGTCTTTCGGCGCGAGCGCCAGCTTCAGCTCCACTTCCAGCTCGCTCGCGCGCGCCTGGGCGTCGCGCAGCTCCTGGTCGAGCATGGCGCGGCCCTCGGCGGTGCGCTCCTCGCGCAGCAGCTGGCGCGCGGCGGTGCGGTCGCCGTTGGCAGCCTTCCAGGCGCGGTAGACGCGGACCAGCTCGCCCAGCTCGGCGTGGCGCTTGGAAAGCGCCACGAAGCGGGCCTGGTCGGCGAACGCGTCGGGGGCGGCGAGCTGCCGCTCGATCTCGGTGTAGGTCTGTTCGATCTCGTCCAAGCGGTCGAACACGGGAACTCCAGCTCCTCAGGATCTTCGGAAGGGGGGTGGACACGCGGAAGCGTGCTATCCCCCGCCGGGCAGATCCTCGGGTTGCGGCTGCGCCGCGACCGCCGGCGCCGGCGCCGGGGTCGGGGCCAGGGTCGGCGAGGCGACCGGCTTGCGGTGGACGACCTGCGACGGGAGCGGCTCGACCTTCTCCCGTTCGGTTTCGGGGAGGACCGACTCGAGCGCGCGGATCGCGACCTCGATCTGGTCGTGGGTGGGCGGCTTGGTGGTCAGCATCTGCAGCCACAGGCCCGGTTTCATGATCGCCCGGACCAGGGGCGAGCGCTCCCGGCCGGCGCCGAGGCGGATGCCCTCGTAGGCGATGCCGACGATCACCGGGACCGCCAGCAGCTGCAGCGGCACCCGAACGTACAGCGGCGGGCGGCCGGCCAGGCTGAAGCCGAGGGTGAACAGCACCAGGGTGACCACGAACAGGATCAGCAGGAAGTTGGTGCCGCAGCGGACGTGCAGGGTGGGGAAGCGGTCGACGTTGTCGCGGCTGAGCGGCAGCTCCGCCTCGTAGCAGTGGATCGCCTTGTGCTCGGCGCCGTGGTACTGGAAGACCCGGCGGATATCCTTGAACTGCGAGATCAGCAGGATGTAGCCGAGGAAGAAGGCGAGCCGCGCCAGCCCCTCGATCAGGTTGAAGGCGAGGTTGTTGGGCAGGTGGCGGCCGAGCCAGTTGGTGCCCGCGGCGGGCGCGAGGATGAACAGCAGCGAGAAGAAGGTCGCGCCGACCGCCAGCGACCAGCCCATCTGCTTGTCGGAGAGCTGCTCCTCCTCGCCGAGGGCCTGGTTGCCGGAGATCGACAGGGCCCGCACGCCAATCATCAGCGAGTCGGCCAGCACGCCGATGCCGCGGAAGAACGGCAGCCGGAACAGCCGCACGCGCTTGCCGAGGGGGGCCAACTCGTGGTGTTCGACGTAGATCTCGCCCTGGGGCCGGCGGACCGCGATCGACCAGGCGTCCTGGCCGCGCATCATCACGCCTTCCAGGACGGCCTGGCCGCCGTAGTAGACCGGTTGCCGCGCCTGGGACGCGGGCGTCTCAGGCGTCCGGTCGGTCACTTGCTCATCTCCAGATTATCCAGCTTCGCGAGGTCCAGCGGCGCTCAGGACTCGGCGCCCGGCCGGACCCGCTTGCCGTAGCGGCGCTCGAAGCGCTCGACCCGGCCGCCGGTGTCGACCAGCTTCTGCTTGCCTGTGTAGAACGGGTGGCACTTCGAGCAGATGTCCACCCGCAGCTCCGGCACGGTCGAGCGGGTCTGGAAGGTCTCACCGCAGGAACAGCGCACGGTGGCGACCACGTACTCGGGGTGGATGCCCTGCTTCATGGTTGGTGACACTCCTCACTGCATCAAAACGTCACTTCAGGTAGGTGATGGGAGGATCCCCGGGCGGCGCCTCCGCGCCATCTGAACGCCCAGGCCGAACGAACTTCGGTAGATCCTACACCAGCGTCAACCGCACGAGACCGGCCCGCATTCCAGCCCGGCGTATCGCCCGGCGTATCGGGGGCCCCCGCGGCCGCCATGGGAGCGGCCCGCGGCGCCTCCGGCCGCGGGACCGCGCCCCCGCCACCCGACTGGAGATATTCCACGCCGAGGGTTAGCGTCATTGATCATGCGCAACCGCACAAACGGCACGCTCGCCGCGCTCCTCGCCTTGGTGCTGACGATGGGGCTGGCGGCCTGCCAGCATAGGAGCGCCAAGGCGCCGCCCGCCGCCGGGGCGCCCTCGGCTTCTGCCTCCACCGCGGCGCCTGGGACAACCCAGGCATCTGGGCAGGGCTCGGCGGTGGCCGCCTCCTGGCCGACCTATCACCGCGACCTCGCCCGTGCGGGCGTGGCGCAGGGGCCTGGGCGGCTCGGGGCGGTGCGGCGCGCGTGGACCTCGCCGCAGCTGGACGGGGCGGTCTATGCGGAGCCGCTGCTCGCCGCGGGCGGCGTGGTCGTCGCCACCGAGGCGAACACGGTCTATTACCTGGAGCAGGCCACCGGCCGGGTCGCTTGGCACCGGAACCTGGGCACGCCGGTGCCGCAGAGCGACCTGCCGTGCGGCAATATCGACCCGGTTGGGATCACCTCGACGCCGGTGGTCGACCCGGCGAGCGGCACCCTGTACACGG
>DASWDC010000340.1:0-2513 GCA_036395655.1 Actinomycetota bacterium
CCAGCGCCGGGGGTTGCGCTTGTGCGAGAAGCTGACGGACATGCCGAACCCCGGGTGCTTGCCGCAGATGTCACAGACCGCAGCCATGAACCAAGCCTTTCATACACGTGCACGTGAGAGAATGCGGTTCGCCTTCGTCAACGTCCGCGTCGAAGCCGCCGGGGTACGGTAGCACCGCGCCGCCCATGGGGCACATCAGCCTGGCACCCTGACAGCGCAGCCAGCCGGCGGGAGGACGCCTTTGTACCAGCAAGATTACCTGATGCGGCAGCTCGAGCAGGCGGCGCAGGCGCTCGGCCGGATCCTGCGCAAGGCGCTGGGCGGCGACCCGGCGGCGGCGCTGGCCATGTTCGACGAGGCCTATCAGCCGCTGCTGGGCGTCGGGGCGCGGGTGGTCTCGACCCTGAACGAGACGCAGCTGCTCACCCTGCTGACCTCCGGGTCCAGCCCGGACCTGCGGCGGGTCGCCTCGGTGCTGGAGGTGCTCAAGACCGAGGGCGACCTCTACCAGCAGGCCGGACAGGGGCGAGAGGCCGCCAAGCGCTACCGCCGCGCCCTGATACTGGCCGGGTTCCTGGCCGCCCGCTCGGAGGAGGCCCTGGACCGCGACGTCGCCACCGCCCTGGTCGGCCACGCCGCCGGGCTGGACCTCGGCCTCAGCGGCACTGACCGGTTGCAGCTCGCCCAGGTCCTCGAGGCCCTCGGCCGCTACGCCGACGCCGAGGACGCCCTGTTCGAGGCGATCGACCAGGAGCCCGCCAACACCGCGCTGGTGGACGCGGGCATCGCCTTCTACCAACGCCTGCTCGCCCTTTCCCCGGAGCACCTCGACGCTGGTGGTCTGCCCGCTGTCGAGGTCCGCGAGTCGCTGGCGGAGCTGCTCCGCAGGCAGGTCCTCCCCGACGACGAGGACGAGGAGCCCTGAGCGTGAAGCGCGGCTGGGCCCCAGGCCCGGTGGCCCTATGGTCGCGGCAGTTCCGGGAGGTTGCCGAGCGGCAGCAGCTTGAGCAGCGCCGAGGGGCGGAAGTCGCCGGCGAGGAGGTCGGGGACGGTACGCCAGGCGGTCTCCACCAGGTGCTTGTCGCCCGGCTGCGGTGGCGCCAAGGCGCCGGAGTGACCCTCGGGGAGCCACGCGGCGAAGACCACCACGAAGCAGCCCTGGCTGGGGAGGTCCTGCAGCCAGATCACGCCGGCGAGGTCGGCGGCGAGGCCGGTCTCCTCGTGCAGCTCGCGGCGGGCGGCGTCCTCCAGGCGCTCGCCGGGCTTGGCTTTGCCGCCGGGGAGGCACCAGAAGTCGGCGTCGCCGGAGCCGTCGCCGGAGCCGGGGTGGCGGTGGTGGGCGGCGAGGACCTTGCCGTCGTTGACCAGCAGCACGCGGGCGACCAGCGCGTCCTTGCGACTTGCCATCTTCAGCCCTCGTAGGGGTTGGGGCCGTACGGCCATGCGGCGTCGGCGGCAGCGGGGTTGCTCGGGCCGCCGGGGCGCAGCAGGCCGGCAGCGCGGAAACGCCAGGCGTGGTCGGTGGGGCCAACGCCCTTGCCGAGCGGGAACGACCCGGCGATGGCGCCGGTCACGTACTGTTTGGCGAGCCGCACCGCCCCGGGCACGTCGATGCCCTCGGCGAGGTTGGCGGCGATCGCCGCCGACAGGGTGCAGCCGGTCCCGTGAGTATGCGGCGTGGCCAGCCTCGGGGCGCTGAGCCACAGCTCCTGGCGGCCGTCGTAGAGCAGATCGGCGGCGTCATCGCCGGGCAGGTGGCCGCCTTTGACCAGGACGTAGCGCGGCCCGAGGGCGTGCAGCGCGGCGGCGGCGGCGCGCATGCCGTCGCGATCGGCGATCGGCGCGAGGCGGCCGGCAGCGCCGGGAGCGCCTGCGGCGTCGCCGCTGCCGGCGAGGAGGGCGGCCTCGCCGAGGTTGGGGGTGACCACGGTGGCGAGCGGCAGCAGGCGGGTTCGCAGCGTCGCGACCGCGTCGGCCGCGAGCAGCGGGTCGCCGTGCTTGGAAACGGCCACCGGATCGACCACCAGGTTGGGGACGGCGAAGCGCTCGCAGGCGTCGGCGACCGCCGAAATGATCGGCGCGGAGGCCAGCATCCCGGTCTTGGCGGCCTCAACGCCGATATCGGTGGCGACCGACTCGATCTGCTCGAAGACGGCTTGAGGCGGCAGCTCATAGAACCCCTGCACGCCGACCGAGTTCTGCACGGTCACGGCGGTGATCGCCGTCATCCCATGGGCGCCGTGCGCCAGGAAGGTCTTGAGGTCGGCCTGAATGCCCGCACCGCCGCCCGAGTCCGACCCGGCGATCGTGAGCACGCGCCTTGGGCTTGGCACCGGCATCGTGGTTGGTCCCTCCGTTTCCCGTTCGGCTCGCTGGCCCAGACCTGCTGCGGCCCCAGGCTACCCGCGCCGGGCCCGCCGCAGGGCGGCCCGGCGCCGCTCCGGCGGCCGGCTCGGCGCTCCGGCAGCGACGCCAGCCTCAGCGGCCGTGGCGCAGGCGCAGCATGCTCGACA
>DASWDC010000341.1:0-4060 GCA_036395655.1 Actinomycetota bacterium
GGCGGCGCTGCCGGCTGCGTCGGCGAAGGGCACCAGCCCGTCCGGCTGGCCGCCGCCGCCGACCACCGCCAGGGTGGTCACCGTCCCGGCCCTGACCGCAACGGTGCCGTGGCCCAGCACCCCCGAGCCCGCGCCGCCGCCCGCGTTACCCGCGTGGCGCACCGCCACCGGGTAGGTGCCGGCCGGGAGTTGGCGGTAGGGGGTTGCCGTGCCGAGCATGACCCCGCTGGCCAGCGCCTGACCACCGAGGCCGCCCCCGGGGCCGAGGAGGACGTCAAGCGGCCCGTCGTCCAGCAGGGTGTCAAGCACCCGCAACTTGCCCTGCCCCGGACTGGCAGGCGTGAAGGTGTCGTCGAGCAGCAGCCCGCGGAGGGCGCCCTTGTGACCGTAGGCCGCCACGGTGTAGGAGTGGCCGGGGGTGAGGGCGGCGCTGACCCGCAGCGCCGGCGGGTCGCTCGGCGTCGCGCCGGCCGGTCGCACCTCATAGGTGAACGGCCCGGCCGCCACCGGCCAGTAGGCCGAGACCGTCTTGTAGAACACGTTCGGGAAGAACTGTCGCCGGTTCAGGCTCACCGCGTAGACGTCCACGTACGACTCGTCCGGCGAGAAATGCCCGATGCGAATCATCGCGGTCGGCGTGGCCATGGCAGGTGCCCAGGCCAAGCGGGCGCGAACGCTCGCGGTCGCCGGTGCGGCCAGCGCCAGTACGGTGGCGAGCGCGACCGCCCCAGCGCTCACTGGCGAGATGGTCCGTCGCACCAGCCGTCGCAGCACCGACTGCTCCTCTCGGATCGCCGTTCCTGCCGTCCACGTCACTTCTGCGTTCGTGGGCGGCCCCGATCCGGTGCTCCGTAGCTCGCGTCTACGGTAGATCGCGGAGTTTCCACTACGCCCAGATCCGCGCCGCGCCCTCCCGACGAATGCCCTGGCGACGGCGACCACGCAAGACCAAGCAGCAGCATCCGGAACGGACAACGGACGGAGTCTCGATGCCACCACCCAAGATGCCACCACCCAAGCTGGCCTTCCGCTGGCGCGCCCTGACCACGGCCCTCCTGCTCAGCGGGCTGCTGGCCGGTCCGGGCGCGCTGGTCGCCGCGGCAGCCCCCAGTCCGGCCCCTCCGGCTGGCGGGCTGCCGCGGCCTCAGGCCATCCAGGCGAGCGCCGCGGCGCTGCGAGCCAAGCTCGACGCCCAGAACACCCGCTTGGAGGTCCTCGCCGAGGACCTTGACGAGGCGTACACCAGCGGCGCCGAGCTGCTGGCCGCCGCCGCCGCGACGGCCCAGCGCCGCCAGCGGCTGGCGGTGGGGCTCCGCGCCGCCAGCGCTGACCCAGACGCCCTGCGGCAACTCCAGGCTGACAAGGCGAGACTCGACCGGCTCGCCGCCCTGATGTCCGCCCGGGTGGTCGCCCAGGCGCAGAAGGCCGAGCGGATGTACCGCGCACGCGCCGAGGCCGCCACGCTGGCCGCGACCATGACCCGCGAGCTGCACACCATGGACGCCCGCATGGCCGCGCTGCTCGACAGCGACCAGCGCCGGCTGGAGGCCGAGCGCCGCGCCGCCTTCACCCGCTACTTGGCCTTCGCCCGTGCCCGGGCCGGCGGCGGGACCCTGGCAGCCACGGGGCCGGCCAGCCCGCTCGCCCGCCACGCCGTCCAGGTCGCCCTGGCCCAGCTCGGGGTCCCCTACGAGTACGGCGCGGCCGGGCCGACCCGCTTTGACTGCTCTGGCCTGACCAGCTTCGCCTATCGCGCCGCCGGGCTCACCATCCCGCGAACGGCAGCCTGGCAGTTCGCCGCCGACGCCGCCGACCAGTTCGTCGCCCCCACCGCGCTGCGCCCCGGCGACCTGGTCTTCTACGCCACTGACCCGGCCGACCCGGCGACCATCCACCACGTCGGCATGTACCTCGGCAAGGGCCTGATGGTCGAGGCACCCCACACCGGCGCGGTGGTCCGCGTCGCCTCGATCTGGCGCCCCGACTACGCCGGCGCGGTCCGGCCGGCCCCGTAGGGCTGGCAGGCCGCGGCCTCCTCCCGGTTCCCTGGTTTGGCGTTCCGCAGCGGGTGGGAGCCATCACCTGAACTGTTCTCGGATGGAACGAGGGGCCTGCGATGGCGATGGTTGACAGCGACGACCTGCGGCGTTGGCGGGAACTCGGGCAACAGCTCCGGGTCGATTCGGTGCGGGCGAGCGCGGCGGCGGAGTCGGGCCACCCGACCTCGTCGATGTCGGCCGCCGACCTCATGGCCGTGCTGCTCGACAAGTACTTCCGCTACGACTTCGACAACCCTCGCAACCCCGGCAACGACCACCTGATCTTTTCCAAGGGGCATGCCTCGCCGCTGCTGTACGCGCTGTACAAGGCCGCCGGGGCGATCAGCGACGAGGAGCTGCTGAGCTTCCGCAGGTTCGGCAGCCGCCTGGAAGGACACCCCACCCCCCGGCTGCCGTTCGTCGACGTGGCCACCGGCTCGCTCGGCCAGGGCCTGCCGGTCGGGGTCGGCGTGGCGCTGGCCGGCGCCGAGCTTGACCGCCTGCCCTACCGGGTCTGGGTGCTTTGCGGCGACAGTGAACTGGCGGAGGGGTCGATCTGGGAGGCCTTCCAGCACGCCGGCTTCTCCAAGCTCCGCAACCTCACCGCGATCATCGACGTGAACCGCCTCGGCCAGCGGGGCGAGACCATGCTCGGCTGGGACACCGCGACCTACGCGCGCCGCGCCCGCGCCTTCGGCTGGCACGCGATCGAGATCGACGGGCACGACGTCGCCGCTGTCGCTGACGCCTACGCCGAAGCGGTCGCCACCGCCGACGAGCCGGTGGCGATCTTCGCCCGCACCGTCAAGGGCAAGGGCGTCAAGTCGGTCGAGAACGTGAACGGCGCCCACGGCAAGCCGCTCGACGACCCCACCGCCGCCATCGCCGAACTCGGCGGCGAGCGCAACCTCGTGATCACCCCGGGCAAGCCGCGCGCCAGCGGCGAGGCGCACGGTTTCGAGGTCGAACCCAGCCCGCCCGACCTGCCCACCTGGCCGGTGGGGGAGAAGGTCGCCACCCGCAAGGCCTACGGAGAGGCGCTGGCGGCGCTTGGGGCGAGCCGCGCCGACGTGGTCGCCCTCGACGGCGAGGTCTCCAACTCCACCTACGCCGAGCTGTTCGCCAAGGCCCACCCGCGGCGCTACTTCGAGATGTACATCGCCGAGCAGCAGATGATCGCCGCCGCCGTCGGCATGCAGGTGCGCGGCTGGCGGCCGTTCGCCTCCACCTTCGCGGCCTTCCTGACCCGTGCCCACGACTTCATCCGCATGGCCGCCGTGAGCCGCGCGAGCATCCGGCTGATGGGCTCCCACGCGGGCATCTCCATCGGTGAGGACGGCCCCTCGCAGATGGGCCTGGAGGACCTCGCCATGCTCCGGGCGGTGCACGGCAGCACCGTGCTGTACCCCTGCGACGCCAACCAGACCGCCGACCTGGTCGCCCGCATGGCCGACCTCGACGGCGTCAGCTACCTGCGCACCACCCGCGGCGGCACCGCGGTCGTCTATGAGCCGGGCCGCGAGTTCCCGGTGGGCGGCAGCGTGGTGCTGCGCTCCTCGCCGCAGGACCAGGTCACCATCGTGAGCGCCGGGATCACTCTGCACGAGGCGCTCGCCGCCGCCGAGCGGCTGGACGGCGAGGGCCTGCACGTCCGCGTGATCGACTGCTACTCGGTCAAGCCGATCGACGCCGCGACCCTGCGCCAGGCGGCCACCGAGACCGGCCGCGTCCTCACCGTCGAGGACCACTGGCCACAGGGCGGCCTCGGCGACGCCGTCCTGGAGGTCTTCGCCGACGCCGCACCCGCGCCGCTGCTGCTGAAGCTCGCCGTGCCCGACCTGCCCGGCTCAGGCACCCCGCAGGAGCTGCTCCACCAGGCCGGCCTGGACGCCGACGGCATCGCCACCACCGCCCGCCGCCTCGCCGAGGCCAAGGCCGGCAACGGCGCCGGACCCGGACCCGAGGCCCGCTGAGGCCGGGCGGTCCGGCGCCAGCGCGTTCCGGCGCCGGCGGGACCCACG
>DASWDC010000342.1:0-8840 GCA_036395655.1 Actinomycetota bacterium
GCCCAGGTTCTGGCTGGAGGGCGTGGGCGGCCCCGCCGGGCGGCGGTCAGCGCTGTTCCCGCCGCGACGACCCCGGCGGCCAGCAGCGGCAGCGCCGCGGTCACATAAGTGCCGTGGCCCGCGCGTCGCTCGGCCGCGACCTCGCCGAGCAGATCACGGAACGAACGCCGCTCCAGCCAGCTGTGCAGATGCTGCCGGACCCCCCCGTCCACCCGGTCGGGCGCCGGACCCCGCCCGACCGCCACCCCGATCGCCACCACGGCGACCAGGCAGGCGATCCCACTCCAGACTCGCACGCGCACGCTCACCCGCAGCCCACCCTGATCCTGACCTCCACATCGACCTTTCCGAGGGAATGAGATGACGATCCGCCGCCGGTCACATCGCCAGCAACTCCGGCTCCCGGTCCGGCTCCGGACGGCCGCGGTCGCGGCGCTGGTGGTCGCGCTGACAGCCGGCTGCGGCAGCGGCAGCGGGCGCCGTCAGCCCGCGGCCCAGATGGTGACGCCACCCAAGCCAGCGCCGCGGAGCGGGCCGCCGCCGGTCCTCGCCGTGCACTTCGACAGGGGGAAGTACCCGCTGCTCGGCAGCCGCGAGGCAGACCTGTCCAAGGCCGCCGAGGCGTTCAACGCGGTGCTGGTCTCCTACGGCGACCAGCAGCTGGTGGAGCAGGCACGGGCTCGCGGCCTCAAGGTCTACCTCGGCTTCGACGAGCACCAGGAGTTCGCCGGCGGCAAGGACATCAGCGCCGACGTGCGGGACCTGGTGCGGTTCGCCAGCGCCAACCGCGACCAGATCGCCGGGATCCGCGTCGCCGACCGGGTCAACGAGGGCCTCACCCCGGCGCAGACGCTCGGCTACCTGCGGGCCACCGGCGGGGTGCTGCACCAGCGGCTCCCTGACGTCCCGGTGATCGTCGACGTGTCGGACTGGCAGCTCACCTGCGACCTGCTCGGCCAGAACCCCTGCGGCAAGGCCCGCTCGGCCGCCTACCGGTATCAGACCAACGCGGGGTTGCTGCAGATCTACCACAGCGGCTATGTCGACGGCTTCATGCTCGCCGACGGGCTGGCCCGCGACGACACCGACTGCGGCGGCTGCACCGCCCAGGCCTCCGACGCGACTGCCCAGACCGCCGCGTGGAAGCGGGCCCGTGCCCTGTTCCCGCATCCGTTCCTGCTGTTCGCCCGGGTCGCGCCGCTGTCGTTCCCCCAGGCGCACTACCCGGCCGACGCCGTCCAGGCGGCCCTGGCGGTCAGCGTCTACGAGACGATCCCGCTGCAGCAGGGCGCCGACGGCGTCGACCTGTGGGCGTGGAGCCGCCACTTCGACGGCACGGTGCGAACCTTCCTCGACAAGGACGGCGCCAGCAACCCGCTGTGGCAGCAGTTCGTGACGCTCGCCACGGCGATGCACGCCCAGGCGCGCCCTTCCTGATCGCGCTTTCCTGGTCGTGATGGTCTTCGCACCGGGAGGTCAGACGCGGCTGAGCGTCCGGCTGAAGATCCGCGCCGGCTCGGTGAACGCCACCGGCGGCCGGGCCAGGGTGACGGTGCCGAGTGGCTGCGTCCGCCGGGTGCGGCCACCGGTGACGATGTAGAGCAGCGTCTCGCCCATCACGCCGCAGGTCCGCCGCAGCGTCGGCGCGGCCAGGAAGTCAAGGTCGACGGTGACCTTGGCCGGCACGACCACCTGCAGGTAGTACTCCTCCAGGTCCTCGTCGACCGAGCGCAGCTCGTCCCGGTCGCGCAGCCGCACCGCGGCGGGCCCGGTCAGGCCCGGCCGGTAGCGGAACACGTCCTCGCAGCCGGGCAGGTAGCGGCTGGCGAGGTCGGGGGTCTCGGGGCGGGGGCCGACCAGGGTCATCTCGCCCCGGAGGATGTTGAGCAGCTGCGGCAGCTCGTCGAGGCCGGCCAGGCGCAGCAGCTTGCCGAGGGGGGTGAGCCGCAGGTCGTCGGCGGTGGTGACGTTCGGCCCGGAGGCGCCGGCCCGCATGGTGCGGAACTTCAGCAGCGTGAACGGGACGCCGCCCTGCCCGACACGGCTCTGGCGGAACAGCACCGCTCCGGGGCTGCTCAGCCTGACCAGCAGCGCGACGACCCCGAACACGGGCGACAGCACCACCAGCGCGAGGCCGGCGACCAGCAGGTCGAGCGCCCGCCGGGGGACCCCCGGCGGGATGCCGAGCCGCCCGGACAGGCTCGACCTGGACCTGGAGATGAACGTGGACATGAACCTGGTCCTGGACCTGGGCCCTGAGGTCGCCGCTTGACTCATCGACTTCTCCGTTCCGGACCGCCGGACGTCGCCGCCGTCCTCGCTCTCACTCGCGCACGTGCTGCTGCTGGGGCCGGGTGGGGGAGGACGGTGGGAGGCGGGGAGGTTGCGGCCGGGCCGGGAATGCCGAGCAGGCGGCAGTAGGTCTGGTCGATCAGGGCGCACATCAGCGCCGGGTCGAACATCCAGCGGACCCAGCGGCTGCCGGCGTCGCCCATGCGGCTCGCCTCGCCAGGATGGTCGAGGAGCCACAGTACCCCGGCTGCCAGCGACGCCGGGTCGCCGGGGGTGGCGAGCAGCCCGGTCGCGCCGGGGACGATCAGGTCGGGCACACCGTTGACAGCGGTGGCGACCACCGGGCGGCCGGAGGCGACCGCCTCGGTCAACGCCCGCCCGAGCCCCTCGTACAGCGAGGAGATCACGAACACGTCGAAGGCGCTGGCGATCCGGGGCGCGTCGGCGCGGAACCCGGTGAAGCGGACCTCGACGCCGAGCCGCGCCGCCTCGGCCTTGGCGTCGTCAAGCAGTGGGCCCTCGCCGACCATGACGAAGCAGGCGTCCGGCCGGGATGCGGCGACCGTGGCGGCCATGCGGACGAAGTCCAGCGGCGCCTTCTGGTACTCCAGCCGCCCGACCGTGCCGATCAGCGGCGTGTGCGGCGCGATCCCGAATTCGGCCCGGGCGGCGGGGTCCGGCATGGTGGGGATCTGGTCAAGCTCGACCGCCGATGGCACCACCGTGACGCTGCCAGGCGGGGCGATGCGCTGCTCGACCGCCTCGCGGGCGACCCGGGGCGCGACCGACAGGAACTCGTCGGTGAACGGCCGCACCAGCCGGTCCAGCAGCAGGTAGACGCGTTTGCGCCGCTTGCTCATGAAGTCGTGGAACGGCAGGCCGTGGAAGGTGTGCAGGATCACCGGGGTATGGCACAGCCAGGCGGCCAGCCGGCCGAGGAAGCCCGCCTTGGCCGAGTGGGTGTGCACGATCGCCGGGCGCTCCCGCCGGATCAGGCGGACGAGCTGGACGAGCACGGAGAGGTCGTTGAAGGGGGAGATGGTCTCGCGGAAGCGCTTGAGCCGGACGGTCCTGATGCCGGCCTGCTCGGCCCGCTCCCACAGCGGGCCGCCGTCGCAGCCAGCCACCCAGGTCTCATAGCGTCCCGGGTCGGCGCCGAGCACGGTCAGCAGGGTGTTGCCGCCGGCGCCGGCCCAGAACTTGGTGATCACGTGCAGCACCTTGACCTGGGAGGGCAGCGGCTGCGGCGGCAGCCCCCCGGCGGCGTCAGTGACGACCTGCCCGCCGCTGGCCAGGTCGCTCGGCCAGGCAGGCACGCGGGTCCCGGCGGGGACCCGGTTGGCGTTCATCGCAGGGCCGCCTTGGCGGGGTGGCGGCGGAGGCTGGCCAGCGTCTCGCAGACGCGGTCGACGTCGTCCAGCGCCATCCCCTGGAACAGCGGCAGCGACACGATCCGCTCGAAGGCGGCGTCGGCGCCCGGGTGGGTGCCGAGCTGCTCGGGGTCGAGCAGCTGCTGGAAATAGGGGAAGTGGTGCACCGGGATGAAGTGGACCGAGGTGCCGACACCTCGCTCGGCGAGGGCGGCGATCAGCTCGTCGCGGCTCAGGCCGTACTCGGCTTCGACCTGGACAACGTAGATGTGCCACGCATGGCGGCCCCACTCCGGCCGCGCCGGCAGTCCCAGGCCCCCGACGGCGGCGAGGCCGTCGTCGTAGCGGCGGGCGAGCAGCGCGCGACGCTCCTGCCAGGCGGCCAGGTGGCGCAGCTGCGCGCGGCCGATGGCGGCCTGCAAGTCGGTCATGTTCGCCTTCAGCCCGGCCACCTCGACGCTGTAGCGCCACGCCTCGCCGGGCAGGTAACGCTTCCACGCGTCCTTGCTCATGCCATGCAGGCGGGTGCGGCGCAGGTGGTCAGCGACCTCCTGGTCGGCGGTGGTGACCATGCCGCCCTCGCCGATCGGCAGGTTCTTGGTGGCGTAGAAGCTGAAACAGGTAGCGGCGGAGCAGCTCCCCACCGGCCGCGCGCCATGCCAGGTGCCCAGGGCATGGGCGGCATCCTCGACGACCCGCCCAAGCGGCAGGCCCACGGCCTCGGCCAGCTCCTCCACCGGGGAGGGCAGCCCGGCGTAGTGGGTGATCACCATCGCGTCGACGCCGCCGGCCCGCCGCGCCGCCGCCGCGCAGGCAGCCGCGTCCGAGGAGAGCGTCACCGGGTCGACGTCGGCGAGCACCGGCACCAGCCCGGCGTGGACGATCGCATGGACCGCCCCGCAGAAGGTCATCGTCGAGGTGAGCACCTTGGCGCCGCGCGGCAGGCGCAGCGCTCGCAGGGCCAGCTCGATCGCCGCGGTGCAGGAGGCGACCGCGACCGCGTGGTCGGCGTGCACCCACTCCGCGAACTCGCGCTCGAAGGCGGCCACCTCCGGGCCGGTCGTCAGCCAGCCGGATCGCAGCACCTGCGCGGCCGCCTCATGGGCCTCCGCGCAGACCTCCGCGCGCGCGAACGGAATCTCGAACTCAATGGCCACAGGTCCCCCGAAATTTCCCCGAATGCCTCGAAATTTTCCTCATCCCGTGGTGACGGCCGACGGCACCGGAGCCGTTCCCTGGCTGTTGCCGTGGCTGTTGGCATGACCGTTGCCGTTGCCATTCCCGATGCCGAACTCCAGCGGCAGCCGGCCAAAGGACCCATAGAGATGCGCGTACTCCGCGATCCCGTCCTCGAGCGTGTGGGCCAAGCCGAAACCAAGGGCGCGGAGCCGACTCCCATCGACCTCATAGGAGATCTGGTTGAGGATCTCCTTGTCGGCATGGGTGATTTGAACCTTTGGGAAATGGCTCCGGAGGAGCGCGACGATCTGATTCACGCTCGCGTTCTCGCCGACCACGTTGAAGATGCCGTCATGGGTTTGGTCGCCGGCAAGGCAGAAGGCGATCGCCCGGCTCACGTCGGTGACGTGAATGAAGGGCCGGAGCTGATTGCCGGCGCCGTAGATCTCAATGGGGGCGCCGACGGCCGCTCGAAAAGCGAAGATGTTGACCACGGTGTGGACGCGCAACCCGGGAGAGTATCCATAGACGGTGGCGAATCGAAGCACCGTCGGGTGCAACCGCCCACCCGTGTCGGTCGACAGGCCGAGGACGTCCTGCTCGCCCTTGAGCTTGAACTCGGCGTACGGGCTGGCGGGGAAGCAGGGGCTCTCCTCGTCGACGATTCCCGAGGTCGGGCCGTACACGCTGGTGGACGAGGCATAGATGAAACGCTTGACGCTCGGCGCCATGCGCGCCGCCCGCACCACGTTCACCGTCCCGCCGTAATTGATCTCCTCAGTCGCATCGCGGCGATCGAAGGAAATCGTTGCGTTGCAGAGCGCGGCGAGATGGACCACCACGTCGGTGTCGTCGCCGAGGGCGGCCTGAACGTCGCCCTCGTTACGGATGTCGCCAAGGACGAATTCATAGCTGACACCGTCGGGAAGGTTCATCAGTGATGGGAACTTCTCTTCGCGCATGTTGTCCAATACGCGAACACGTCGAACAGGGAGTGATCCATCCGACGCCAACATGTGCAAGAGCCTAGAGCCGATGTAGCCGGCTCCCCCCGTGACAAGGATGTTCACACGCCCTCCCCGAACCGGATATAAGGTCGTACTGGAGTCCGCAAGGTGACGCTCAGGTGAATCTGCGGCGACCTGTTGACTATGCGTCGCTTCGAAGCGGCAGCAACCGGCAAGTCGAATGAAACGTGCCTACGCTATTTGCCTGGCAGGTCTCATGAGCGGTGCTACGCAAGATGCGGGTGGTGTACGCCATTCAGCGCGATTAATGATTCCGCCATGGCTGATGAAGAACTGACGACGTCGAGCCCACGGCCAGTCGACACGCCGCTCGACGCGGAGGCGCAGGCGGCTGGAGAACCTCTCGCCGACGACTACAGCGACGCGGAGCGCGACGAGGTGGCCGCACGCCTCGCCTCGCTCGGCTATATCGACGAATAGCGCCGCCGGCCACGGGCAAACGGACATGGAGATCACCTCGCTCGGGCATGCCGGGCTGCGGTTGGAGACGACCACCGGCCTGCGCCTGCTCATGGACCCCTGGCTGTCGCGGCGCGGCGCCTTCCTCGGCGCCTGGCACCAGCTCCCCAGCAACGACCACCTCGACACCCCGGAGCTGCTCGAGGTCGACTGGGTCACGGTGTCCCACGAGCACCTCGACCACATGGACCTGGACCTGTTGCGGCGCCTGCCGCCGAGCGCCCGGGTGCTGATCAACCGCTACCCGTCCCGGAACTTCCACCAGCGCCTGGTGGAGGCCGGCGTCCGCGGCGTCGTCGAGGTCGCCCCCTGGCAGCGGTTCCCGCTCAACACCAAGGGCGACTGGCTGCTGTTCGTCCCCGAGCAGTCACCCATGTGCCATGACACCGGCGTGCTGGTCCACGCCGGTGGCGTCACGCTGCTGCACTGCAACGACGCCCGCCTGACGGTGGCCCAGTGCCGCCGCGCCGCCGTCGAGGCCGGCGGCACCATCGACGTGATGGCGGTGCAGATGTCGGGCGCGAGCTGGCACCCCATCCGCTACGACTACCCCCCGGAGATCCTCGCGCGAGTCTCCGGGGAGAAGCGCACCGGCAAGTTCAAGGCCGTGACGCGCCTGCTGCGCGGGGTGCGGCCGCGGCTCGCCGTCCCGTTCGCCGGGCCGCCCTGCTTCCTGGACCCGGCGCTCCGCGACAACAACCGCTTCATCCCCGAGCCCGGCATCTTCCCGGATCTCGATACCGCCACCAGCTGGCTGGCCGAGCATCTGCCCGCGCAGGCGTCGATGCGCTGGCTCCCGGGTGACCGCTACGACGTCCCAAGCGGCCACTACACCGCCGACCCTCGGTGGGACGGGTTCGACTTCTCGTTCGAGCAGCTCGAACAATGGCTCGACGGCTACGCCAGCGACCGCAAGGCCGACCTCGAGGCGGTCTACGCCGACCACCCGGAGCCCGACGAGGGCCTCGGCGAGCGTTTCGCCGACCATTTCGCCCGGCTCGGCGAGCTGAACGCCTACTTCCTGGAGCGGATCGCCATGGTGGTCCGGTTCGAGGTGGAGGGGCGTGGGGGAGGACGGTGGGACGTGCACCTCGGCCCTGACAAGGTGCGGGTCGACCTCGCCGGCCGCAGCCGCGACAGCGACGTCAACTACCGCTTCCAGGTCGGGTCGCGCTGGCTCGCGCCGGTGATCGACGGGGCGATCGGCTGGGAGGACCTGCTGCTGTCGCTGCGCTTCACCGCGTCACGCTCGCCCGACGTCTACAACGACTACTTCGTCGGCCTGCTCAAGCATGCCGACGGCGAGGCGCTGGAGGCGGTGGAGCGCTACGAGACCAGCCGCGACCACTCCGAGACCATCACCGTGGACACCCCCGGCGGGCAGTACGAGATCGGCCGCTGGTGCCCACACGCCAGCGAGGACCTCGCGGTCGGCGCGGTGCTGGACGGCGCGGTGCTGCGCTGCCTGGGGCACAACTTCGACTTCGACGTGACCACGGGCGAGTGCCTCAACGCCCGCTGCGATCCGCTGCCAACCCGGCGAGTCACGGAGGCAGAACCGCAGCAGCGGGCGCTCAGGCAGGCGACGTAGCCGAACTCACTCTTTCACCTGATAGTGGTCGGTTCTCGCTGACATAGCGTAAGTGAACAAGGAGTAGCAGATGCGCATCGGGTGGAAGGCCGGGGGTCGATGACCAGCGGGATCCTCGTCAATGCCGGTGAACGTCTCGGCATCGACTGCGCCGTCGACTGGGCAGGCGCGCTGATCAGCGAGGCCGCCGACGGCGGGCTGCTCGACGGAGACCCCAGCGCCGGCACGGTTCTGATCCGGGTGGAGGCCAGCCGCGACCCCTTCGACACCGCCGGCTGGGAGCCCATCGCCCGTGGCGCCTCCGGCAACCACGGATCGCTGGTGCTGCGCAACCTCCTCTCCACCGGCTTCGATCTCCGCGTCGACACCGGCGCCGGCCCTGGCCCTGGTCCCGGCACCGCCGGGACCGCCGCCGTTCCGCCCCGGTTCACCTTCCGCTGGCGCCCCGGACGCCGCGAGCGGGCCATGGCGCTGGCACTCCGCTCGCGCTTCCACCTGCTGGCACGGTCGGCGCTGCTGCGCTACCCGGCGCTGTGGGCGGCGGGCACCCGCGGCCGTGCGCCCCTGCACGCCTCGGCCTGCACCGCCGGCAACAACGGCGTGGCGCTGCTGGCCGGGCCCGGCGGGGTCGGCAAGTCGACCCTGGTCGCCAAGGAACTGGCCGCCGGCGGCAGCGCCATCTGCGACAACGTCTGTGTGAGCGACGGCGCCGGCGCCTGGGGCGTAGTCGAGCCCCTGCGCGTCGAGGGCGGCAGCTCGGCCGGCGGCGGCAGGCGCATGCAGCACGGCCGCCGCGAGGCCCACATGCCCGGCCGGGTCCCGAGCCTCGTCCCCGACCGGATCGTGGTGCTGCGGCGTGGTGTCACCGGCACCGCCTCGGTACGGCCCTGCAGTCCCGAGGCCGCCACCCGGGTCCTGGTC